>DAOUWN010000257.1 GCA_030667105.1 Deltaproteobacteria bacterium | reverse complement strand
ATTGACCATGTGTCAAAGACGCCAGATGAAATGATGCGGACAGGGTCGTCTTTTGAAACAGCGTCGATCCCGAAGGGCGCCATTACGGGTGAGCGGGAAATCGTTGGCACACTTAAGGGGAACGGATCAGAAAAGGCGATTCTCACGTATGCCACACCCAAATACAAAGAGAATCCTCCCCCAAACTATCCCAAAGTTGCCAGGAGAAGGGGCTATGAGGGGTCCACGCGCCTTAAAGTCGAGGTCCTTGAAAGCGGCAAGGTCGGACGAATAGAGATAGCATCATCATCGGGTTTTGAGGTGTTGGACAAGGCGGCCCTGGAATCCGTAAAGAACTGGACCTTCACCCCGGGCACAAGGAGTGGAGAAAACATAAGGCAGTGGGTCATGGTGCCGGTCAGATTTTCTTTGAGATAACAGAGCCATTGAAATTCCAAGAAGCCAAATCCAGAAGCGATTCATTGCATCACAAGGGAGATGCCGAAAATAGCCATATTGCCGAGCACATGGATCGTGATGGGAACCATCAGGTTCCCCGCCACCTCGTAGGCCACGGCAAAAAGCAGGCCTCCCACAATCTGGGTCAGTGGAACCCCGGAACCGGTGGCATGGCATAGGACAAAAATCAAGGCGCTACCGAAAAGGGCAACCAATATACCCCATCGTCTCAGGAAGCCGTAAATAATTCCCCGAAAAAAGACTTCTTCTGCCACAGGGGCTACCAGACCGCCCACAAAGAAAAACAGAACTACCTCATGAGTGCCGTGCGGAAGATCGGTTCTGATCAGTTTCAAGGCAGGGATGTGTGCCGCATGCAGGATGGCAAAGCCTAAAATGGCACACAGCCCAAAAGCAGCCGACCAGATCACACCCTTCTTCAGTCCGGCAAAGATCTTGTCTGCAGCCAACCCGACGGATGACATGCCTTGGCTCCAGATTGAAACAACTAGAACCAGGAGAAATATCTCAAGAAGACGTGCTATCAAGAGGGAATACAACGTCTTTGCGAGGAAAATCTCGGTAGCCGTTTCAGCGGCCATGATAGCAACAAGGGATAAGGACAGGATTCTTGTTTCGATTATCTTTACCGCCATGGGGGATTCTGATTAACGCAACTTCTCAAAAAGTTCGGGCAGCGCGGTTGCCATAAGTGCAGGGGGATAAAGGCCTTTTCTTCCACATTAGTGAGAACCCACTAATTAACACAATAACGAGGTGGGTGAATGGGAGTTGCTACCGTCCACTCCAACTCAGTTTCGCTTTTAGGACGTCATAGTAGCTTTGGCCGGCTATCTTGATCATCTGAATCGTATGCGGCGCCTTGCGAACAATGATGGTGTCTCGGTGGGTTATATGGAGGCCTACCTGGCCGTCAATAGGTAGAAATATGCCTGAGTCTCTCTCTTCGAGACTGATCGTAATTACCACAGTATCGGGCACGATCAGAGGGCGATTAATCAGAGTAAAGGGACAAATCGGTGTGAGAATGATCGTTTTCAGGGAGGGGTATACGATAGGGCCGCCTGCTGAAAGGGAATACGCGGTGGACCCTGTGGGGGTGGCTACAACGAGACCGTCCGCCCTGAAAGTTGTTAGATAGTAATCGTCAATATACGTATGAATGTGGGCAATCCGTGCAAGAGCTTCTTTGTTGATCACCACATCGTTCAGGACGGTCTGGCATGCGACTTCCTCGCAGTCACGAATAACTTTTGCCGACAACAAGATTCTCTCTTGGGTTGCATAGTCGTCCTTGATGGCCCTTTCCACGGTAGGAAATAGCTGATCCACCGGGACCTCTGTCAGGAACCCAAGAGCCCCAAGGTTTACCCCCAAGACAGGGATACCTGTGTCCTGAACCCATCGGATGGCGCTGATGAAAGTCCCGTCACCACCCAACACCACAATAAACGACAGATCAGAAGGGGCCTTTTCAATGTTTTCCACCAGACAGTCACGTGAAGTAATCGGCGTAGGGATATTCTTGCGGATGAGGACCTGAATTCCTTTTGCCTTCAGCCAGGTCTCCAGTTGATCCGCCTTGGCAATGGCCTCTTTCTGGTCCTTGACGACAATGCCTATCCTCTTCATGGGGCATGACCTTGTTACGAAGGTTGCAAGTTCATCCACTACATAACAAGATTTGAAGAGGCCGTCAAATCCGAACCCGGCTATTTCATGAATACATCCATTGTCTGATGAGGGGGACAACCCTTTTGTCCCAGTCCTCTGACACCCTCAATGTTATGAATTGCTTGAAGAGATTGTCCGTCAACCGGAAGGCCTTTTCATAAAGGTATACCTTTTCAAGCACCGCTCCCTCCAAATCCTCTTGTGACTCCACAAATCCTGTCTGGGGGCACTTAAGCCCGGCCATGTGCAGGCTTTCTGCCTTGACGGTAAAGCGCCACTCTTGATCACCCGTCTTACAAGAAAGATTAAGCTCTGTCACGACGGCCCCTTTCTTCAGCGCCAAAATCCCCTCTTCAAGGCCTGCATCGTCGCCCTTTATGGTAATGCTTTCCACCGTGTCCTTCCGCTTGTTCACAAGCACGATGCGATTGCCGATCTCCAGCGATACGGGTTCTTGCTCGAGTTTTGTTATCTCATCTTGATTCTTCTCGATAGCAAACCATAACCACGTCAGGTACTCGTACCCCAAGAACTTATAACGATTGTATGAAACGGCAACATCAAGCATAGGTTACTCCGTAAAGGCTGTCGCAGAAAGTCCCACCAGGATATCACGCTGTGTATCAGAAAGGCCCATCACCAGATCAGCGGTGGTGTATGGAAAGAGCCGGATAAGGGGAAGCTGAAATGACCTGAAGAACGATGTCTCCAACTCTTCATTGGCTGATTTCAGAGTCGAGAAAAACCACAAAGATTACTCTTCATAATTCCATATCAGATCATAAACGTTGGGAGTTGCAGGAATACGCAATGTCAGAACACTTATGACATGTTCTTTTATCACCCTTTTTTCGTCGCGTGACAAATATTTTCGTCCAGTCCCAGCAAGCCGCCTGGCCGTTTCCATGGCACAGTGTTTATTTATGAGTGAGGAGGGCACGGTTTTCTTTTCTATTCTTAATGAAAAGACAAAATAGGTGCCGATAAGAAATGACGAACCTTCAAAATCAGGGTCAAATGGCTTGTCAAATGATGTCCAACCCACAGTCTTATCTGAAATATCATCATCTACATTTGGGATGGCATTCTTCTTAAGGCACCTGGCCATTGTTTCAAGAACAGGCTTCTCAAGTTGGCCTTCAACTCTGTACCGCGTGACAGAAACAGTAGATGATAAAAGCCCCATGATTCTGCTTTACCTCCGTTCTTTTTTTGCAGAGGGACACCCTCACGAAGACCGCTTGCGAGGCCCCTGATTTCAAAGAACGAAACCTAAGAGATCAGGGGGGCTGTGTCAAGACGAAAGTCCTCGGACGTTTAGGGCTCGCGCAAAAATAAGTTCGCAGAGTTGGCGCTCAGATTTGGTTCAGATTTGGCCGATCCGATTGAGCAAAACCGCAGGAATAGCGAGCTATTTCGAGGAGTTTGCGCCCGCCCTGGCGCTATGCGACAGGCTGACT
>DAOUWN010000025.1 GCA_030667105.1 Deltaproteobacteria bacterium | reverse complement strand
TTGGGTACACTAAAAAAAGACATAGCAGAAATCGAAAGAATGTTAAAAGCGCTGATAAAGTCTTTAGAAAACAAACCCTTGAATCCTTGAACCCTCTTCTCCAACTAAATTGGAGAAGAACCTTTATTTTTAAAGTTAATGCAGAAAGGTTTTCCCAGTATTTTTCAGGGTGTGATCATCTCGCATGTAATTGGCCTGGCTGCCGTTTCGTTTAATCGCCTCGAAGCCCTCCGGGTCATAGGCCTCAATGCCATATTCAGGGGCTTGTTCAGGGCCTGTCTCCCGGCACAGCGCTATGTGCCTTTCCAGCTTAGCCACCGAAAATGAGATCAGCTCCTTGAGGAACCCAAAGGCATGTCGCATCTGGTGAAACCCGTATCTCTTCATCAAGGCATACCCTTTAACGGCATCTTCTTCGGCTCTCTTGTTCGGCTTGTCCTCACTGGTCGTGCACGCGGTCTGGATGGAGGGGATTTCCAGCCTTTTGTTGATCTTTTCCAAGAGGAGGTTTGCCATATTGTGTGAGACAAGACCTAGATCCACAGCATAGTTTTTCTGGACGTTGGCAATGGAGGGGAGCCCTGCATGGACGACCATAAGGCCCGGATTCACCAGTTGAGTCAGGGTAATTCCGAACAGGGCTTCGGCATGAGTCAGGGTCAAGAGACCGGACATGCAATAAGGACCGGAAAGTCCGGCCATTGGCATGGTGGATACGTAAATGGGGATGCCCTTGCGTACGCATGAGAGAAATGGATCGATCATACTTTCCATCACATTCAACGGACTGTTGATAATGGAAAACTGTACAGTGAGGTGGCCTCTGGTCTCATGGATCTCCTTTGCCCGAGCGATCCCCTCGTCGGTCACTGTGCCCACGTAGATGGGTTTGTCGCAGTTTTCGATAATCGTATCCATGACCCTCACTTCTTGATTTTTTATCAAGACTCCCCTGGCCATAAACTGGGCCACATCCGCTTCATTGACGATCTTGGCTATTCTGGCAAGATGTTCAAATGTCGGCTCCACGAGTTCGCCGGTCTGATCATCATAGACAAAGGGGGCCGTTCCTCCGACACCAAAGGAGTTTTCACTGATCCAGTACTGGTCCCTTTTGGGCGCCGTGTTAATGGCCTGTTCTACTAAAGGGGCAAGGATATGAAGATGCCCCGTGGTGTCATCAAAAGCGGCCAAACCAGTATCCTCAAAGATCTGCCTTATTTTCAAAGAGGAGCACTTTACTCCCACCTCCTCCAAAACCCGGAGGGAATCATTGTGTATCTTTTCCAAAAGGTCACTATCTTCAAGATCCATCTTGTTCCCTCACATTGACCGGTTACACGCATCCAGGAATACCTAAAGCGAATGCTTTTTAACTTCTCCCAGAGTGCCGCCCCAAAGCTAATCCCTTATTTAAACGGGTCCCACCTAATGGTCTGTTTTTCGTATGAAGGTGGGAAAAGTCGTAGAAACTCGTCATAATAATAGAGCTCTTTGAAAGAAGCGAACGGCAAGCCATATGCGGCTTTTGGCCTTTGCTCTATTTCTTTGGGATCGATTTTTTCGGAGATTAGATCATCCATAACGTCATCCGTGCCCACACCCATGGCAAATCTGAGTTTTTCGCGATTGGCGATCTTTTCAGGGAGCATATCTCTGAATGCTTCTCTTAAGATATACTTTTCAACCTGCTTTTCTCCATAAATCTTCCATTCCATGGGAATCTTTTGGCTCAAGGCCACCACTTTTGCATCCAGATAAGGTGTTTGATAATCTACAGCATTAGCCATCCATCCCCGATCCAGCCGCCTTAGGGCCGTATTGTAAGCAATGTCGAGTAACTTCTGAGCAAGCCGTTCTCTTTGTTCATTGCTTTTTACTTCAGGGCTTTTCAGGACCATACGATATCCACCAAACAATTCATCAGCCCCCTCACCAACAAGAACACTATTGGTATATTCTTTCACCATTCTGGAAACATAGTAATTGGAAATAATACCGGATATGCAATCCTCATCAAAGCTCTCCAGATACCAGACAGCGTCAGAAATAAAATCAGTAATATCTGTATCAGAAATCTTGTAGATATGGTGCTCCATGCCCAAAAACTCGGCCATTAACTTCGCGTTTTCCAGGTCCGGCCCCGGAGCTTTTTCGATGGCACCGGTGAATAAGTGTACATCAGGATTGAATTCCTTGGCTATGACAGCAACAATGGAGCTATCCAGGCCGCCGCTCAAGGAGATACCTCCTACACCATCCATTCTCTTTCTTACGGCTTCTATGACAAGCTCTCTTAGAATGCCGGCAGTTTCTTTGATGTCCCCCAATTCAGGCACCTCAGGACTAAACGGCTGAAACTCCTTTATCCCTTTCTTCGTGCTGTACAAACACCCGGGAGCAAGCTCCTGGATATTGAATTGTACATGATCTGCTAAGGCTTTCATCTCTGTGCCAAAGAAGAATATGCTATTGTCCGATCCGAAAAACAGGGGCCTGGCGCCCACATGATCACGGGCCAAGATTACTTCATCATCCTTTTCCACAATAGCACAAGAAAAACTCCCTTCCAGGCGTGTAAAGCAATCCCTCTCATACTTTTCATAGTATTGTCTGAAAAGCTCTATATCACTTTGGCCTTCGGACCTTTCATTGAATAGTTCTCCATTGAAGAGAATATACGGGGGTTGCTCAAGGGCCGTACAATAAGTCCTGCGGGGTGTCAGGTTCACTTCATTGGCGCCCACTGCTCCCCTGTCATCGGTTAGCGTGCGGAGAATGCTGTTATCCGGGCCTCGATGACGCATTAGTTTCAGCATCCTCCCCAATTGCTTTGTACTGTCCTCGTTGATCTTGCCGTGTTGAGATATAATTCACGCCAAACTCGCCATTTTTCTATCCTCCAAATCTGTTTTTAGTCCGTTAAGAATGAAATTCGTGTTTTTTGTGGCAAAACATCTAAAAGATAATCACGCCTCTTCCTAAGGCGCATGCCGCAAAACACGAAATAGAGATAATATTAGAATTTTCGTGTCTTCGTATTTTCGTGCTTTCGTGGTAATTTTTTTCTTTTTTGGTTCCGGCTTGTCCGGGTTAGGATTCATGTGACAAAGACTTTCCCAAGATTGGCTGTTGTGAGCGGATCTTCCATATACATCCGCAAACCGTTGCGTTTGATCGATTCCATGCCTCTATCGTCATAAACCGGCATCTCCACCTCAGGGGCGTCCTCAGCGGTGACTTCCTCTGCGATCAGGATAGCCTTCTCCAGTTTGGCAAAGGAAAAATCTATAAGATAACGCAAGAAGGCAAAGGGATGTCGGATCATATGGAACCCGTATTTCAGACACAAGGCCTGACCCATTTTCGCATCAGCATAGGCCCTTTCTGTGGGGTGCTCCTCATGAGTGGTGCCTGCACTCTGGAATGTGGGCAGATCCAACATGAGATTTAGATGGGTCATGAGTATGT
Source organism: Deltaproteobacteria bacterium (assembly GCA_030667105.1). The sequence goes on along the minus strand of DAOUWN010000025.1, from coordinate 9,250 downwards.
TTAAGAGATTGTGACTGATCAGGCCATAGTTGGGATTGTATTCGATCCTTGGATCGGCAATAGTCGGAAATCCGGCATGAATGCAGGTTATTCCGGGATTCAGTAACTGTGCGGCACAGATACCAAAAAGGACTTCAGCATGGGTCATGGCCAGGACACCGTTATAGCAAAAAGGGGCGCTAATACCAGCCATGGGCATGGCAGAAATAAAGACAGGCACCCCAGCCTTGACCACTTTCACAAAGCACTCTGAAAAATTTTCGTTTACCTCGAGGGGCGGACGGGTAAGGCAAAACACGACCATGACGTTCTTTCTTTTCTCGTGCAGATTTTCGGCTGCAGCCAGAGCGGCATCTGAGGTCACCGCGAAATAGATCGGCTTGGTGCAATGCTCAGCCATGATGTTCATTTGCTGGACTTCGTTCTTGAGCTTTACTCCTCTGCCCATGCCTGCTACGACCTGATTCTGCTCAGCAATCCGCGCAATCTGAGCCACGTGGTCGGCCGTAGGAGTCCCTCCGCCCTGACCGGCCTTGTCGTCGTATACGTATGGGGCTGTACCGCCTATGAAAAAGCTGTTCATGGGCACAAAGAAATCACCCAGACCAGGAACGGTCCGGAGGCACTGCTCAATTAATCCGGAGGTTATGAATATGCGGCCTTCATAGACGATTGCGAGCCCATCTGCCTCAAACTGGTGAAAGACATCTTGAATCCCTGGCTGTTGGCAGCCAACACCAAGATTTTCCAGTATCCATAATGCATCCTCGTGGACCTTGAGAAGCATGTCCACAGTCTGCCCGCCCAGCAAAACCTTTGATTTTCGAATCTGTTCGAGGTTCACAAATGCATTTCCAGTTTCTTGTCCATTGGGTAAACCGGACAAATGAAGCAGGGGAGCCTACTCTACCCTGTGACGTCTTTCAGCACAGCAATCGCCTCAAAGGCATCTTTACAGTATGCATCGGCGCCTATCTGGTTGGCAAAATCCTGGGACGTTGGCGCCCCACCGATGAGCACCTTCACAGTATCGCGAAGTCCCTCTTTTTCGAGCTTCGTGATAACATCTCCCATGACCCGCATGGTAGTCGTGAGAAGCGCTGAAAGCCCCAGGAAAGGGGCCTGGTTGCTCCTTACGGCTTCTATGATTTGGTCAGTGGTCACATCAGCGCCCAGATCTACGACTTCGTAACCTGCGCCTTTCAGCATGATTGAGACGATATTCTTGCCGATGTCGTGGAGGTCGCCGGCCACGGTAGCGATAATGAACTTGCCTTTGCTTTCCACGCCCGCCTTAACAAGATGGGGACTCAGGATGTCCATGGCAGCTCCCACACACTCGGCTGATGCAAGCATGTCCGGGATGAGATACGTTCCCTCGTCGAATTTTTTCCCTACAACGTCCATTGCCTGGGTCAAACCATCTAAGACAATTGATTTGGGGTTAATGTCTTGCTCAAGGGCCTCTTCCACCAGTTCGGTAACCGCAGGTTGGCCCTCTATGCCTTCATCGAAGCCCTCATCCTCAGCCACAACCCTTCCTTGTATGACATTGAACGCCACCTTCTCCAGAAGTTGCTGTGTGTCCATTATGGCTCCTCTCGAATTCCACTCATTTTCGAAAAGCCCGAGTGTAGCGTCGGCAATGCCGATCTTTGCCCACCAAGACCTCGGCCATCTTCACCGCGCCCATCAATGCTTCATCCAACGGGTCCAGGATGGCGGCATCTAAGCCGGCGTAAATGGCCATGTGGAGAAAGGCCGCGTTAAGCTTGATTCGGCCAGGGAGACCGTATGAGACATTGGAAAGGCCCATGACCGTCTTGGCCGCAGGGAATTGCTTCTTGATTTCTCCAATGGTGTTGAGCGTCACCAGTCCCTGCTTGATGTCCGTGCTAACGGGTATGACCAGCGGGTCAAAGTATAGATTTTCGATGGACACGCCGTGCTTTTCACAAGCGCCTGCAATGTCAGTGCAGGCACGGAGACGACCGCCAACAGTCTTGGGGATGCCGGCTTTGTCCATTGCCAGGCTGACTAAAGGCGTATCATAGTGACGGGCCAAGGGCACTACCAGTTCCAGATTCTTCTCCTCCGCCTTGGCTGAGTTGATGAGGCTCGGCCTTCCATTTCGGGCCTTGAGCCCGGCTTCCAGCACTGCGGAATCCGCGCTGTCAATGCAAAGAGGTGTTTCCACTTCTTCTTGGATAGTCTCAATGGCCCATTGCATGGAGGAAATTTCGTCCTCGCGGGATCCCACCCCTGTGCCCACGTTCACATCAATGAAGTCGGCTCTCGCGGCAACCTGAGTTCTTGCCAGTTCTAAGAGTCCGGTCCTGTCCCGTTCCAGCACGATGGCTTTGATGCCGGCCAGACTGGCATTGATTTTTTCTCCAATGATGATCACCGATGGTTCCTCAAGGTCTAATCCATAACAAAGGATCTCAATCCCGGGATTTCTTTCCTTATCCGTTTTCTGACTTTGGACGGAATTGCCGATTGCCTCGGCTTGTTCAGAATCTCTTTGACTTTTGCGCAGGCACGAGCCTTAGCGTCGTTTGCCCCGGCGGCCTGCCATTTGTCTCGTTGTTCGCGATCGCTTAGCTGCGGAACGTATTGCTCAGAGCGCATATGGCGGCGTGTGTGGCGCGCAGAGACAAAATGTCCTCCCGGCCCCGTCTTTTTGATCAAATCGAAGGCCAGCGTCTCCTCATTGACCTGGATGCCTTCCACGGCCCGCATGATCATGCCGATGATTTCGTTGTCGATAACCAGCTTGTCGTACGAGGCGGTCATGCAAAACTCGAGAAACCCTGCCGCGTCATGGATGAAATTGCCTCCCGCTAAAGCAACCATCAGGCTGGTAATGGCTGACTCGTATCCTGCCTGTGCATCGTTCACCTTGGAATCGGACATGCCTGCTGTTGCATAAAAGGGGAGTCGGTAGAACTGGGCCATTTGGGCGGCAGCGGCGTTCATCAATCCCATCTCCACAGCGCCCGAAAGGTACTTCATGTCGCGAAGGTCGGTGATGGAAGAGATACAGCCGTACAGGGTGGGGGTGCCCGGATTGGTAAGCTGGACCAGCATGACGCCTGCAAGGGTGTCCACATTTTGCACCACAAGGTTGCCGGCCAGAGTAATGGGAGCTGTTGCGCCGCAAAGGGGTTCTGCTGGCACCACCACCGGGATTCGGTTGCGAGCCGCCTCCATGGTGAGTTGGGCATAGCTTTCATCCAGCACAAAGGGGCTGATGACGCAGGTCACCATGGAGATAAAGGGCCGCTCTCTCAGTTTCTGGGCAGAGCCCGCGATGATTTCCGCCATCTTGATGACGTCTCTGACTCCTTCTATTGTATAGACTCCGCCCATCACGTGTTTTTCGGTGTGGTTCAACGCTGCGCCAAAGCGATTTATGTCCACATCCTCCACAGGGAGATCACTGGGGTACACGTTAACCATATAGAAATGGATGTTGTCCAGAGCGTCCACAAGACGGGCCATATTCACTATATCTTCAAGGATTGCCCTCCGGGAATCCTGAGTTCCGGGCTCCTGTACGTTCAAGGCAGTGCCGCCAGTGCCCAAATATACATTCTTGCCGCCGATCTCGCAGTCGAGATCCCTTTTTTTCGCGCGGCCGCAAAGACAAATAATAGGGGGGGCTTTATGGACTAATTCTTCCACCAGACCCGGAGGAACCTTGACCACCCGGCTGTTTTCATCTACGTCGGCTCCGGCGCTACGGAAGAGATCTCTGGCCGCAGAGGAGTTCACCTGCACGCCAACCTCGGCAAAGACCTTGAGGCTCGTTTCATGTATTTTCTGAATGTCTTCACCGGTCAGAGGCTTGTAATGCCCCCCAGGCAACCCTTTTCTCACCTTCATCATCTGTCCTTCACTGCTCGGTTCAAAACGGCTTTTGTGGCCCTGCTATTTCCTATGTCCTTCTTGCTATGCAATCTGTCTTTTTACAGTCCAGGCAGGGGTTGTAAGGGGGGTAGTCTTGGGGAGGCTCAGTGTGCGATATTCCGAAGAGACCTGAAATCGACTTGCGTGGCTGCATAAGGCAGGAATCGAGCAGCTCAACCCCGGTAAACTCTGAATCGAAAAGGGCGAAGAGCTTTTTCTGATCTGTCACAGGCCAATCGCAATAACCTGGACTAAAGCGCAGGGTGGTCGACTTGCTTTCCGTGGCGAATTTGGCTTTCTTACGTTCGTGAAACTGTTCAACCATATTCTCGACAGCTATGGAGGCCATGGCATCCAGGACATAGGCCTCGGAGAGGCAATTTGCGGCCATGAGACCAACAATCTCGTCTTCAATCCGGCTTCCTACGGTGGCTACAAAGCAAATGATTTCATCCGAATCTCTGAGCGTTCGTGAAAGCTTTGGGCTTCTAAAAGTTGTGCCCCCTTGGATAGAAACAGATCCACTGCCAACGTTATCAATTTTCTCGATTCGATAGTGCAAGCGTGGTTCGAGCAGCGTATCTAATGTTTCCTCGCAGCACTCCACTTTTGCGCTGAGGGAACGCGAAAAGCTCTGACGTCCCGCACCACCAAAAAGCCTAGACAATTTATGTCGTTGCACGCTTGGATTGATCACCATCGGTCCCATTGTTTCCCCCCGCATTAGTGAGTGTTTGACAAAAAGGTTGGCAATTTGTCATTTGGAGCGAAGCGAGAAAGTTTGTTCTCGCATTATTCTTATTATGATAAATTATGACAATATAATACTAAATCAAAATATCTCAGTTGAAATCGTATACCAGAGGAACTCTAGTTTGTCAAGGCACAACTCGTGGCCATGTCATTTGACGAGATAACCAGTTGAATTAATGAAAGGTAGTTTCTTGATCAGTGTTCGGACTTTCCAATATTTATCAGGGAATCCAGTGGGGACTACTCGACTTCCAAATCCTGAACTTCGAGCATGTGGGTGAGCTTTGTGAGGCCCCGAACGATCTCCTCTATTTCGCCTTGGGGGAGCCTCTTAAGCCCATCTATGATCTTCTGTTGGATAGGGGGTGGGGCGTTATCGGCGAGCCTCTTCCCGGCCTCTGTGAGCTCGATAGTAATCACACGGCGATCCGGGGACTTCCTTAATCTTATCACGAGCCCTTTTTGTTCCAGACGGTCAATGATGCCGGTGACCGTGCTGGACTTTACCATAATGTACTTGGCGATTTGCGAAGGAGGCAAAGGGCCGTTTTCGTAAAGGGCAAGCAGGCAGTTGAGTTGTGGGGCGCTCACTTGATATTTCTTGTTCAGCTCCTTGGTGTAGAGTTCTCTCGCCTGCAAGAGTCTGCGGATTTCGTAGATGATCTCTTTTACGAGATCGTGCGGAGCCTCGAAATCGGTCGCTGGCGAAGGCGGTTGGACATGGGTTGACATCGCAGTCTGTCCTCTGTAAGAAAATTTGAATTGAAATATTCTGTCAAAAAAAGTAATTGTTAACATGAGCAGACTTGAGGGGCAATATATTTTTTTGCCTGCCGCTCCGGGAACTGGCTGAAGGTAAGCGTGTATGTTAGACGCCTATCAATTTGTCATTCAACATCCTGAAATGATACGTGAGAGTATTTCCACAAACCTACAAGGTGAGATCAGAAGGGCAGCAAAGATCCTATGCCAGTCTCAGTTGAACCTGGCCCTGACGGGTGCGGGCATTTCCGTTGAATCGGGCATACCGGATTTTAGAAGCGCCGGCGGGCTTTGGGAGCGCTACGATTTCATGGAATACGCCACCATCTCGGCTTTCCGGGCCAATCCGGAAAAGATCTGGCAAATGCTCGCGGAGATGGAGGATGTGGTCAGGCGGGCAAAGCCAAACCCCGCCCACAAAGGGTTGGGTCGGCTCGAGCAGATGGGACTCCTTCATACCGTTATTACCCAGAACATCGACAATCTCCATCAAGAAGGCGGTTCCACCCGCGTCATTGAATACCACGGGAACTCCAAGACACTTTCCTGCCTCTGGTGCAAGCGTCAATACGGACTGGATGAAATCGGCGACCAGGTGCCACCCAGATGTGCTTGCGGCAAGGTACTCAAGCCGGATGTCATTTTCTTTGGAGAGGCCATCCCTCCTCGCGCACTTGATGAGTCCTATGATCTTGCTTCCTCCTGCGGATCACTTCTGGTCATTGGCACGTCTGCCCAGGTAGCGCCTGCCAATACTATTCCTGGGGTGGCCAAGAAGGCTGGCGCCAGCATCATCGAGATCAATGTGGAGCCGACTCTTCTCACGTCATCGGTTACGGATATCTTTCTTCAAGGAAGGGCTGGAGAGATTATGGCCAAGCTGGTCCATGAGGTGGAAAACATCATGAGGCAAGAGTAGTCATTTTCGCCAACGTCAGTCATGGATATATGTTGATATTACCCCAAGGCAATCCCTTTTTCTCTCTTGATAAACGGACATGAGGTCCAATGCTGATTCATTGGTTTCCAATGCCTCAAACAACTTAATGTCACATCTCCATATCGCAAGAACCGTCCCGTATCAACGAGCAACCTGTCTTGCCCTTCAAGCCGAATTCAGATATTGTAACATCCCATGAACCCGATTGTTGCCATCATAGGGCGACCCAATGTGGGCAAGTCAACGCTCTTTAACCGCATTACGCGGTCGCGCAAGGCTCTTGTGGATGATTTCCCAGGAGTTACCAGGGACCGGATTTACGGAGATGCCCAGTGGGACGAGGCTTCCTTCACTGTGGTGGATACCGGAGGTTTTTCTGAATTTGAGTCAGAAGAATTTGCGCATCTGGTCAAATACCAGATAATACAGGCAATGGAGGAAGCTGATGCCATCATCATGCTTTTTGACGGACGCGAAGGCGTAACCCCGGTGGATGTGGACCTTGTTCAGCGGCTGCGTCAATCAAGCACACCTGTCTTTTATGGCGTCAACAAGATTGATGAGCCAAGACATGAATCACTCATGGCTGACTTTTCCGTTCTCGGCATAGAACCTCTCTATCCTATCTCTGCCGAACACCGATATGGGATGGGGGATTTCATGGATGCCTTGACCGCTGTTTTGCCTCAGACAGCGCCCGAAACAGCCTCCGACCGTATCAGGCTGGCAGTTATCGGGAGACCCAATGTGGGAAAATCTTCCCTGATAAATCGTCTCTTGGGAGATGAGCGCCTTGTGGTTAGTGAAGTGCCCGGCACGACTCGCGATGCCGTTGACACCATTTGTAAGGTGAATAATAAGGAATACGTTCTGATTGATACGGCCGGAATCCGCAGAAAGAAACAGGTCAAAAAAAAGATTGAAAAGTTTTCTATCATCAAAGCCCTAAAAAGCCTGGGTCGATGCCATATTGCATTGGTCATGATGGATGCGGTCAGTGGGGTTACCGACCAGGATGTGCGCATTGCAGGATATGCCTGCGAAAGGGGGCGAGCTTGCATTGTCCTCTTAAATAAGTGGGATTTGGTGAAAAAGGATTCCGCAACGGCCGCGCAATATGTGCAAAAGGTAAAGGATCGACTCAAGTTCATGAACTTTGCCCCTGTATCGACAATTTCAGCCCTCACGGGCCAGCGGACATTTCAGATCTTTGACTTGGTCGACACGGTGTATGAACAATATACTACGCGGGTCAGCACCGGGCAGCTAAACAGGATAGTTAAGACTATAGTTTCTCAAAACGAACCTTCGATCTATCGTGGAAGACGCGTGAAGTTTTACTATAGCGCGCAGACATCTGTGGCCCCACCTACATTTGTCTGCTTTGTGAACTATCCTGAGGGTATTCATTTCTCTTATGAACGATACATGATAAACCAGCTTAGAGAAGCCCTGGGGCTGGACAAGACTTCCATACGGCTCATACTTCGAAAGAGAGAAAAGAAATGAAGGCATGGGGAAGGATGCAGAATGCCAAGTTCCACGAGCAAGATCGGCCTTGACTATCAGGCATCCGGTATCCGGCATCAGATCCCACATTCTGACCATGGACCTATTTGATCAAACTGAAAAAGAGATAGAAAAAACAGCTCGTCCCTTGGCAGAGAGGATGCGGCCCCAGAATCTTGAAACCTTTGTTGGGCAGGAACACCTCCTTGGCAAAGAGAGTTTGCTTCGTCATGCCATTGAGGAAGACCGGCTGTTTTCGGTCATTTTCTGGGGGCCACCCGGCTCCGGCAAGACAACTCTTGCCCGGATCATGGCCCGCGAGACAAAGTCCGACTTTGAGACGTTTTCAGCCGTGCTCTCCGGAGTTAAAGAGATACGGGAAGTTATCGAGAGGGCGAAAACGTCACGCCGCTACCATCAGAAAAAGACCGTACTATTTGTCGATGAACTCCATCGATTCAACAAGGCCCAGCAGGATGCCTTCTTGCCCCATGTGGAAAGCGGGCTCATTACACTCATAGGGGCCACTACGGAAAACCCGTCATTTGAGGTGATCGCTCCGCTTCTGTCCAGGGCACGGGTAATGTTGCTCAAACCATTTTCAGATGAGGCACTGTTATCCATTTTGAAACGTGCCTTGAGCGACAAAGAAAATGGCCTGGGAGAATGGTCGTTAGAGGTTGAACCAGATGCCCTTGACCACATCATCTGGGCAGCCGATGGTGACGCTCGTGTGGCCCTAAACAATCTGGAGTCGGCCGCATCTCTTGTTCAGGAAAAAGATGTCAGTCAAAGAAAAATCACCCGGGCCGTTGTGGAGACTGTGCTTCAAAAGAAGGCGCTGCGCTATGATAAGACCGGCGAAGAGCACTACAACCTTATTTCAGCCTTTCATAAGAGTCTGCGCGGGAGTGATCCGGACGCGGCCCTTTACTGGTTGGGTCGCATGCTCGTTGCAGGTGAGGACCCTCTCTATGTTGCTCGCCGTATGGTAAGATTCGCCTCTGAAGATGTGGGAAATGCCGATCCCAGGGCGCTCTCTGTGGCCGTTTCCGCCTTGCAGGCCTTTCAATTTGTTGGCTTCCCGGAGGGAGATCTTGCCCTGGCCCAGGCTGCTGTTTATCTTGCCACGGCTCCAAAAAGCAACGCCCTTTATGCCGGCTACGGCAAAGTGAAACAAACCATCGGGGATACGGGTTCACTTCCGGCGCCCCTCCATATAAGAAACGCGCCAACAAAAATGATGAAGGATCTTGGCTACGGCAAGGGGTACAAGTATGCCCACGATTTCCAAGACGCCTATGTACCACAAACATATTTGCCGGAAAAACTAAGCGGGCAGGTCTTTTACACACCCACAGACAGAGGTTACGA
>DAOUWN010000239.1 GCA_030667105.1 Deltaproteobacteria bacterium | reverse complement strand
CTTATTGATGCAGGACTAACGCCATACGTGTATACGGAAGGGGACTATACCGCCCGGCTGCCCGTAATCAAAGATGTCCCCAAGGGTAAAGTCATTTATAACGTGGAAGTCGATATATTTGAGGCCAAGAAAATCCTGGGTGACACGGCCTGCATTGTAGGCGGCCCTTCAGCCTCAATTATGAATACCGGCACACCGGAAGATGTCAAAGAGTCCTGCAAGAAGCTCATTGATGTTTGCGGTGACGGGGGCGGTTTTATCATGGGCGCCCAACTGCCCCTCTTGACCGATAAGGTTGAGAATGTAAAGGCTCTGGCCGATTTCACAAGGGAATACGGTGTGTACACGTAAGCCGTTGTTGCCAGGGATGCCAAACCCGGGAGGCCGTCCCGACGGGTTGCTCCCGGGTTTGAGCTCAGACCTGTAGAGGAGGATGCAGATGCCTGTCGTCAATGACGTTTCCCTGACCCTGAGCACCGCTGAAGTGATGCGTCGGGTGGGGGTCAAAGAAGGTTCCATGCTCAGACAGAAGCTGGAAGCGTTAAAAGAGAAACTCTTGGACAGGAATGATCTGCTGGAGCCTGCCATTGCCTATGAGACCTACCCTATCATTGAAATAAACGAACACCAAACTCGGCTCCAAGGGGGTGCCGTCCTGGAGGGCTCTTTGATCCCTTCTGTTTTTTCAGAGGCCGCGGAGCTTGCTGTCGTCATTTGCACCGTCGGCCTCAAGCTGGAGCAGGAGGTAAGCGCCTGCTTTGAGAGAAACGAGCGGTTGGAAGGCCTGCTCCTTGATGGTATTGGAACTTCAGCCATGGATTCGCTGGCACAGAAGGCCTGTCGGTTCATGAGTCGTATGGCATCGAAAGAGGGTCGGCAGGCGAGTAGCGCTCTTAGTCCGGGTATGCCGGGTTTTCCCATGTCAGAACAGTGGCATTTATTTGAACTTGCGCCGGCCGGGGAGATCGGCGTGAACCTGACGCCTTCAGGTATGATGGTGCCGCGTAAATCCGTTTCCATGGTAATCGGCATCGGGGCAGAGATGAACACCTGGACACAAGCTGAAGTCTGCGCCAGATGCACTCTAAATAAAACCTGTGCTTACAAACACAAGGGAGCTCTTGGGCCAGAGCAAAGGCAGAAACAGGCAGAACGCGATGGCACACACAATTGATTTTGAACCTTTGGGCAGAAGGGGAGAGTGCCACAGCAGTGAATCCCTTTTGGATTGTGCCCGCAAAGTCGGTGTCGGGATAAATAGTCTTTGCGGAGGCCGGGGCCAGTGCCGCTGCGGCAAGGTCCAGGTAATAAGCGGAACGGTCTCGGAAGCAACATCTAACGATCTGGAGGCCTTTTCGCCTCAAGAACTGCGAGAGGGATGGCGACTGGCCTGCCAGACGTATCCCGGTAGTGACTGCAAAATAAAGGTCCCGCCCAAATCAATGACCACGCAACAACGGGTCCAGGTGGAAGGATTAGACATCATGATTGCCCCTGAACCCTCTGTTCGAGGCTATCATGTAAAGGCGTCAGCGCCGACATTGACCGACCTAAGGGCTGATGGCGACCGTTTGCTGGGGACCTTGAATCGTCAACACCAGCTAAAATGCGATGAGATTGATATCGAAGTCATGAGGGAGTGTTCTTCCCGGCTGCGGTCCTGGAAGTGGGAGTGTCAGGCATCTGTCCGGAATCATGAGGTGGTCGCGCGTGCTCCCTGGCCAGGTCGTCAACTGGGGCTTGCAATAGATCTAGGCACCACCAAGATCGCTGCCTACCTGATTGATTTGAGCAGCGTGGAAACTTTAGCGGCCAAGGGTATCATGAATCCCCAGATCGCCTATGGAGAGGATCTCATCAGCCGCACAACTTATGTCACCAAATCTCCGTCCGGGGGCACGCATCTCCAGGATTTGGTGATAAAAGCAATTAACGGGATGGCCGTTGACCTGTGTACTGAGGTGGATGTCAAAACGGATGAGATCGTTGAAGCAGTTGTGGTTGGTAATACAGCTATGCACCACCTCTTCCTCGGCCTGCCGGTCAAACAACTCGCACTGGCCCCCTACGTCCCCAATGTCAGTATGCCGATCGAAATTAAGGCCCGCGATTTGGGGCTGAACCTGGCTCCCGGGGCCTATGTCCACCTCTTGCCAAACATAGCCGGTTTTGTCGGCGCTGACCATGTGGCGATGTTGTTGGCCACAGGGATCCAGCAGGATGAGGGGCCAACACTGGCCCTGGATATTGGAACCAACACGGAGATCTCTTTAATCGATCAGGGGAAAATAAGCTCCGTTTCCTGTGCCTCGGGGCCTGTCTTTGAGGGGGGGCATATCAAAGATGGCATGAGGGCAGGAAAGGGCGCCATCGAAAGGGTAATCGTAGATTGTGATCGCGTCCAATACCAGACCATTGACGACGTCTCCCCGTCAGGTATCTGCGGGTCAGGCATCCTTGATGCGATCGCCCAGCTTTACCGGACAGAAGTAATCGATAAGAGCGGCAGAATGAAGAACGAGCATCCCCGGGTTATAAAGAGCAATGGGCAACTTGAATTCGTTCTGGTCAGCAAAGAGGAACGAAACGGAGCCCCAGCCATTGTAATAACCCAGAGGGACGTACGACAATTACAGCTGGGTAAGGCAGCCATCCGCACGGGTATCCAGGCTCTTCTGGAGGCGAATGGGTGTTCGGAGGAAGAGATCAAACAGGTAGTGCTTGCCGGAGCCTTTGGGAGTTACATTGACGTATCCAGTGCAATTGCTATCGGTATGTTGCCAGCGATTCCTATAGATCGTTTTCGGCAAGTTGGAAACGCTGCCGGTATGGGTGCTAAGCAGGCCCTAATCTCCCTTGCTAAGCGGTCCGAAGCAGAAGCTATTGCCTCTCAAGTCCGATATATTGAGTTGGCCAGTGCGCCTAATTTTAAGGGGACCTTCATTCAGGCAAATTACATAGGACAATACCGAATCAAAGAGGGTAAGAGAAAGGAAGTTGATGGAAACCAGGATATCAAGTGAAACCAAAGAGGTAATTATCGGACATGACCGGCCGACGGTCCTTATCGGTGAACGCATTAATCCTTCCGGAAAGAGTAAGTTGGCAGAGGAGTTGCGGAAAGGCAATATGGAGATTGTCAGAAAGGAGGCCCTGGCACAAGCCCACGCCGGAGCAGACATCATTGACGTCAATGTAAGTGCATTCGGAGTAGATGAAATATCGTTGCTTCCTAAGGCAGTGCAGACACTCATGGAGACCGTAGATGTACCGCTCTGTCTTGACAGTGCCAAACCCGAGGCTTTAGAGGCGGCTCTGAAGGTTTATAAGGGTAAGGCTCTTATCAACTCTGTTTCCGGTGAAGAGCACTCTCTTGCCAAGGTTCTGCCTTTAGCTAAGGAACACGGAGCAGCAGTCATTGGGCTTGTGCAAGACGATGAAGGCATCCCGAATAGTGCAGAGAGGAGGGTGGCTATCGCCCGCAAGATTGTAGAGCGCGCTGAGACAGTAGGTATCCCCAGAGAAGATGTGATCATTGACTGCCTGGCCTTCGCTGTAGGAGCTGATACCAGCTCCGGACCGGCCCTGGTGAAAGCCATTTGCCGGATTAAGGACGAGTTGGGGGTAAATATTACGCTGGGAGCCAGCAACGTCTCCTTTGGCCTGCCAGATAGGGAAACTCTCAATAAGGCCTTTATGCCAATTGTCATCGCTGCGGGTGTAACCTGCCTTATTGTTGATGTGGCAAAGGTATGTTCGACTGTCCTGGCCACTGATCTAATTCTGGGTCGCGATAAGCGTGCAAGACGTTATGTTGAAGGTTTTCGGCAACGTAAGAGGACTATAGAAAAAGCTTGATCAAAATTAGAAACTAAGACTCTATACTTTTTCCGAGACTGGGCCCGGAAAAAGTGGCCCTTTCAGGGCAGTTAACAATTCAGACTGTTTGTTTTACAACATGTTGTCAGTTAAAAGGCATTAAGGGACAACCTAAGTTTCCATGGCATCGTAAGGTCGTTATGACAAGTAGG
>DAOUWN010000133.1 GCA_030667105.1 Deltaproteobacteria bacterium | reverse complement strand
TTATGGGCCTGTTCAAATCTGCCCTTTGTTTGTCTGATGGCGCCTGTGAAGGCTCCCATCTCGTGGCCGAAGAGCTTGCTTTCGAACAGTTCACCAGAAAGGGTTCCACAGTTGACCGGCACAAAGGGCTTGTCCTTGCGCTTGCTTTTTTGGTGGACTATTCGAGCCAGAAGTTCTTTGCCCGTACCGGATTCGCCGGAGATGAGGACATTGGCGTCAAACCGGCTGATTTGCTGGACAGTTGCAATGACAGAGCGCATATGCTCGCTTACAACCACAAACTCCGGGAAAAGGTCTGGTTCGACTTGGCCATGCAGAGCGATTCCGTGAGGGCCCATTATTGCCTCCTGCCTGCTATTGTACGTTTCTGGATTCCCTTCCAGAAAACGTATTGCATATTGTAAAGCAAAACGGCAGAAAAATGTCAACAGCTATTTTGATCTTATGCTATCGGCATAAGTGTGCCGAATGTTCGTGACGGAGAGTCTCCTCAGGTATACTCATAAGTGTTGCGGAATGAATGTCTTAGCAAATAGTTGGCGAATAGATTGAATGGCTCAGGATTCTGGCACATGACTTGCTGCTGGAGTTGCAAATGGACCGTATGTCCAGAGACGTCGGCCAGAGACGTCGGGAAGATGGCCTGTCCAAAGAGAATGTGCAGCGAGAAGACAATGCCAGAAAAGAGAATAAGAGACATAATGCTTGACCTAGACTCCTTTCAACGCATTTTGCCGCGGACAAAGGCATTAGATGCGGTGAAAATGCTGGGGAAGAGAGCACGGGGTAAGGTTCCCCGGTTCTTGTTGGTGGTTGACAAGGTGGGAGATAAGGAAGAGATCCTGGGCGTGGTTTCGGTTGATGAAGTCCTTGGTCGTATGGAACCCTCTGCGGAGTCCATGGAAGAGCTCCCGATCTTCTGGCAGGGACAATTCTACCAGGAGTGTGAGTCCTTGTTTGAAAGGACGAGCAGCGAAATCATGTCACCTGTTACGCGGGTCATACACCAAAGCGGTACCCTTATGGAGGCTGTGCACATAATGAATTCTGGGAAGTTCGACTGGCTCCCTGTGGTGGATGGGGAAGATGTCGTTGGGATCCTTCTTAAGGAGGATCTCTTTAAGGAGGTCCTTGCGGCAACCGAATCAGAGGCTGGAGCAGGGTGAGGATCCGGGTGGCAGGGGTTGGTGAATTTTCTTGACAATTCGGCAAGAAAATACTATTTAGGCCGATCAATTAGGACTACATGAAAGTAGGACTACATGAAAGCCTAATACCAACCCAAAGGAGAAACCCATGAGCGATCAGGAAAACATTCGAATTCTTTTGGTAGATGATGAGGAAACTCTGCTTGAGTTCCTGTCCAAGCGGCTCTTGAAACAGGGGTACACGGTAAAAGCCGCCTTTTCCGGAGAAGCGGCTGTCAACGTGGCAAAGGAGGAGCCATTTGATGTGGCCGTTGTGGATCTCAAGATGCCCGGGATGGATGGAGTGGAGACTCAAGAGAGGCTTAAGGAGATCCAGCCCTTGCTTCAGTGCATCGTGCTCACAGGCCACGGTTCCATACAATCGGCGTTAGAAAGTGGCCAGCAGGAGGCTTTTCAGTATCTCCTCAAGCCTGTTGACTACGACCAGCTTGTGGCTGCTATCAAGGATGCCTACAAGAAAAAGATGGAGTTGCAGAGTACGAAGTTTCGAGAAGAAGTGGAGAAAATACAAGCGTCAGGGCTGGGCGCACACGGGATAAGAAAGGCGATTGGCAAGTTGCAAAAGATCTATGGAATCGAATAGCTCACTGTCGGCCGATCTCAAAAAGGTTGCCCGTGAGCTGCAAAGCCACAAGATCGAGTTACACCAGACCAGGGCATACCTTCAGTGTATCTTGCAGAATTCCACTGAGTTGATTTTTGCGACAGACGCGGAGGGGGTTCTGGTCTCTTTTAGCAAGGGAGGCGTAAAGGTACTGGGTTATTCCCTGGAGGAGGTGTTTGGCCGACCTATCAGTGACTTGGCCGAAGACCCGGAGTCGTTCGCATCTGTCATCGCAACCTGCCAGCAAGAGGGTTGCGCCGTGGCTCTGGATGTCTCTTTCCGACACAAGGAAGGAAGAACTGTTTATTGTAATGTTTCTTTGATGGACCTGACCAACCGGGAAGGCCAAAGGGTGGGGTCGGTTGGAATATGCCAGGATATTACCCGGCAGAAAAAGCTCCAGGAAGACCTTATCCAGGTTGACAGGCTGGTGAAGATAGGCCGGATAGCCGCTGGCGTGGCCCATGAGATCAACAATCCCGTGGCAGTTATTAATGAGGCCTCGGGTTGGGCAGCGGAAGTCATTGCCGATGCCAAGGGCCTTAGCCCCGATGATCGCGAAGAACTGGAAGGGGTCGTAACGAAGATCAAGGCTCAGACCCTGCGCTGTCGGAACATCACGCATAAGCTTCTCGGCTTTGTTCGCGATTCAGATCTTGCCAAAAAAGAGTTTGACCTCCACGAAACACTCAAAGAGACTGTCGATCTCCTCAAGTCCGAACTGAAGTATACCAGCATCGAAATCGACATGAATTTTGTCGAAGGACCCCTGCCCTTGGTCTCGGACGCGAGATTGTTGGAGCAGGTCTTTGTGAACATCGTCGCCAATGCAATTCATGCTGTAGTAGCCAAAGGCGGGGAAGACGGGCGCATTGAGATACGGACGCTCGTGCGAGACTCACAGATCGAGGTAAGCATTGAAGACAACGGGGGGGGCATCCCCGAAGAACATCAGGACAAGGTTTTTGAACTCTTCTATACCACCAAGCCTCCCGGGAAGGGGACCGGGTTAGGGCTTCCCATATGCCAGAACATTGTTCGGAATCTCGGAGGAGAACTGTCATTTGAGACCACGGCAGGGGTCGGAACGACGTTTACGGTTCAGATTCCGGCTTAGTGATCATCAAACACTTTAAGACTTAAGGTCGTAACGTTTGCTTGCCAGGCGGATACGTTCTTCCTGTTCGACCTTTCTCTCATAAGCCCCGTTAATTTTGGAGACTAGTTCGTCTGTGTCAAAGGGCTTCCTCAGATAATCGAAGGCGCCCATTCTCATCCCGTTTATGCCTGATTCCAGGGAAGCATCGCCGGTTAGCATGATGACCTCAGTCAGGGGCTTCATTTTCTTTATTTCGACAAGTGTTTCCAGTCCATCAATACCTGGCATGAGCACGTCGAGTATGACGACATCGAAATCGCATTGTCCTATCTTTTCAAGGACCTCTTCGCCGGTCAAAGACGTTGTCACGTCGTAGCGCAGGTTTCTCAGTCGCTTGGACAGATATTCGAGAAACATTTCTTCGTCATCAACAAGTAAGAGCCTTGGCTTCATGTCCTGCTTCCTTTCAAGCTCTTTCACCTAAGTCAAGATTCATGGGAAAAAGACACACGATTGCACCTCTGCTGCATGATGCATGCCAGAAGCTCCGTGCCTGTTCCCGACCTTCCGCAGATCAGACGTTTGTCTCAGAAAGACGGTGAAACATGTTTTTTTGTTGAAGGGCTTATGGGGATTGTTGCCTTGGGTTTCGATAATAGAGCGGCAGAAAAATGTCGATAAATGCCAGTTTATCGCGCTAACGGCATAAATCTACTGATATCAGAACGCCGAATTACATCTCGTTTCCTGGATCTCAAGGCGTAATTCCCTTGAAATCAAGGTGTTAGCAAATAAGTTAAGACTCTCTTGGGTCTTGGCACATGACTTGCTGGAAGGTTTCAGGAAGTTACTGCGCCTAGGTAAAAATTAAGCTGAGCAATAACAAGATACAACGAAAGTTACTTCAGTATTGTTGTCTCTTCTGTCCAACGTTTCTGTAGACGATTACCCACGTTTTAAGGAGGGATTGGTTGTTGAATACACCGGACCCCGGAAATCCCAACCATAAGGCCTCCCCGAGTCCAAGCGAGGATGCGGCCCCTGTTCGGCCTGCGCGAAGCAGGCGCATCTTTTTCTATCCTTTTGTGCTTACCTTTCTCATCATGTTTGTCCTCTGGGTATTGCTTTCGGGCAAGTTTGATCCCTTTCATATGGCCATGGGGCTTATTTCTTGCGCAATTGTCTCCTTTCTGTCATCTGACTTGTTGTTTCCCTCCCCCAAGATAGAGGGGCTCGTTGGCCACTGGATCCGGTTCGGCATCTACATACCCTGGCTGATGCTCGAGATCATCAAGGCGAACCTTCACGTGACGTATCTGGTTTTCCATCCAAGGATGATGGACCTGATTGATCCAAGAATCATAAAATTTAGAAGCAAACTAAAAAGTGACCTGGCTCTGGTTACCTTTGCCAATTCAATCACACTTACCCCCGGAACTATTACGGTCGATATATCGCTTGATGGGGATTTCAAGGTCCATGCCATTGACAAGGCGTCCGGTGAGCCTTTGCCGGGCGAAATGGAGGCAAGGATTGCCAAGGCGTTTGGTGAGGTCTGATGGATAACATATTTCTGTATTCGAGTCTTTACCTGGCTTTTTTGATGCTCCTTTCACTGTACCGTGGGGTGTTTGGGCCGACGGTCGTGGACCGTATGATCGGGGTGAATGCCATTGGGAGCAAGACCGCGGTATTGCTGATCCTGATCGGTCTTGTTTACAACAGGGTGGAGATGTTCGTGGATATTGCCCTGGCTTACGCAATGTTGAACTTCCTCGCAGTGCTGGCGGCTTCAAGGTATTTTCAAAAGCGCAAAGGGTTGTACGACGAATAGATGCGGCCTTAGACAGGGCCAAACCGTAACTCCTGGGAGATTGTGAGAAATGGACATTATTGTAACACTGTTTTTGTTTGCCGGGCTCTTCTTCTTTACAGGCGGCGCCGTTGGGATTCTGCGCTTTCCTGATTTCTATTCGCGACTCCATCCTGCCGGTAAACTCGACACCCTGGGCTCGCTTTTGGCCATGATCGGCCTGGCCCTGTTCAACCTCCACCATTTTTCTCTGGGCGCCTTGCTGACAAGCCTCAAGATTATTCTGATCGTGGTTTTTGTCTTTTTGGCCAGCCCCACGGCCACTCATGCTATTGTGGATGCCGGCGTCAGGGCCGGCCTGGCGCCATGGGTCAAAGGGGAAGAAAGGAGATAGTCCATGATCTGGCAGTTGGATTTGGCCGTTCTCACCTTGGTTGTCATAGTGGCCGTTGGTTCTATCATGGTCAAGGATCTGCTGGGGGCTGCCATTCTGTTTGGGGCTTACAGCTTTATGATGTGCCTGCTCTGGACCGTCATGGGGGCTGTGGATGTGGCCTTTACCGAGGCTTCCGTAGGGGCGGGTGTCAGCACGGTCTTTTTTGTCGCGGCCGTTTTCCGCACTTCAAGGAGGACAAAAGATTGAGGGTCATAGGACTGATCATAGCGGTTTTGTCCGGTGCGCTGCTTATGTATGCAACGGTGGATTTTCCAGCATGGGGAGACCCGGCCTCTCCTGCAAGCACGCATCTTTCTCCTCATTTTATCGAAAAGACAATGGAGGAGACATCTGTGCCTAACATAGTGACCGCAGTCCTTGCCGACTATCGTAGTTATGACACCATGTATGAAACCGCGGTGATTTTTTCGGCCGGGCTAGTCTGTTTTATCCTCCTGCGGGTTTTTCAGCGCAAAGAGCCCGGAGAGAGACTTTATCGGCACGTTCTTACCGGCGTTACCGTGCGGGTCAAAGAGGGCGGGAAGTTGCCGCCGTCTGATAACTTTGAAAGGATCGACGCCACGTGGACCCCGCCCGATCTGATCATCAAGACGGTTTGCCGATTATTGATCCCCTTTATCCAGCTTTTTGGCCTGTATGTGATCGCCCATGGGCATTACAGCCCCGGCGGCGGGTTCCAGGGCGGCGTGATACTCGGAGCCAGCATCGTCCTGCTGGCTATCTCGCAGGGTTTGAGAACGTCTGTTCAACGGTTGCGAGAAAAGCTTGACGCCATCCTTTGTGCTGTGGGTGTCCTTATTTATGCGGGCACGGGAGCCCTATGTCTGTTGTTAGGGCTTAATTTCATGGATTACGGCGCTCTTACGTCAGTACTCCATTGCGATCCGATTACTGCCAGATCCCACGGCATTCTCATTGTAGAAATCGGTGTGGGAGTTGCGGTCATGTGCACCATGATCTGGATCTACTGCAATCTCTCATCAACGGGCAAATATGATGAAGGGCTATAGGCACTTATTTTGAGGGTATCTTATGGATGATTTACTTCAAACGATTGTGGCCAAGTACAACTACTGGATCTACATCACATTGATGATGATCGGCCTGTATGCGATCATCGCCAAAAACAATCTGGTAAAAAAGATTCTGGGCATGAGTATCTTTCAAACTGCCATCATCCTGTTTTACGTATCGACTGGTGTCAAGAAAGGGGCCAC
>DAOUWN010000144.1 GCA_030667105.1 Deltaproteobacteria bacterium | reverse complement strand
CCTACAACTCATGATCAGTTCAAGTAGGGTGGGCATTGCCCACCGATTATAACTATACATTTACGAGGTCTGCAATTATGGAAATGTATATCTTGTTGAAGAATGAGGGGATGCCGAGGATGAGAAAGTATTTTCTTATAGCTTGTGTCTTGCTGATTGTCAGTCTATTGGGCGGCTGTGGGGTAAAAACCAGGTCAGAGACATTTCTCCGTGAGGACATAGAGCTTGGTTATGTGCGCCAGGTGGCGGTACTTCCCTTTGAGAACCACAGCGGCGATGACTATGCCGCAGCCAGGGCTCAGGACTACACCATTACGCAGGGCCTTGCCATGGGGCTTTTCTATATAGTCGACAAAGGCCTGGTGGACAGCGTAATAAGAGAAGAGGCTATCGATCCCGGGACCCCCCTGGATATGCCAACGATAAAGCGCCTTGGGCAAAGGCTCAATGTTCAGGCCCTCCTGCTGGGCGCTGTAGACTATGCCGAGGAGGGGCGGAGAGGCAATTTTGCCTTTCCGGAGCTTTCTCTCACGTTGCGGCTAATCGATGTCGGTACAGGAACCATCCTCTGGCAGGCCAGCGGCTATGGAAGCGGCTACAGCGTGTGGGGACGGCTTTTCGGCCTGGCGCCTCGTGATATCTTCCAGGTAGGATTGGGAACGATTGAGGAAATGCTCGAAACCCTGCCTGCCGTGGCATCCGATTGACATGAAGAGGGAAGACCATGCCTCTTAGACGCGGTTTCATTCTTTTGCTTTTGGCTCTGCTATGGTCACCCACAGCCATGGCTGAGAAGATCGCTGTCTTTCCTATAGAGGATCTGAGCCAGGGTCCGAACGGTGTTGACTTTCCGCTCACTGAGTATCTTGAAAAGGACCTCAAGGCCCGAGGGCTGGAGGTGGCTTCTCAAGAGGCGGTTATCTCCTTTATGGCCCGCAACCGCATTCGCAGGCTGGGCTTTCTCAACACGTATCATATCTCCCAGGTCCGGAAGGAATTGGGGGCTGACCTGATCCTTCTCGGCACGGTCAGCCAGCGCAGCGAAAAGCCGGCCGTAGCCTTCGGCATGGTCCTGTACCTGATTCGGACCGATGATGTCAGGACTGTCTGGTCCCAGGCCAGGGGCCTTTCGTGTAACGACATACGGCATGTGTTGGGTATTGCCGAACCACGGTCCGCTGAAGACCTGTGGCCCATAGCGGTCCAGGACATCCTGGAGAATTGGCCCGAGGATATGGGCCTCGACAGGGATCAGAACGCGGTTTCTGAGATTGCTCAAGTCGATCTGGGCAGACGGTACGTCAGCCCGGGTAAAAAGGTCACATGCAACTTGCGGCTCAGGTCCACTGAAGAAGGTGATCGCCCTGAGGTCACGTTGAGGGTCCGGGGCAGGGGCCATCTCCGTATGAGACACAGGGGGAGGGGTCTCTACCAGGCATCGTGGACAGCATCTGCGACAGAGGGGTCCTATCCTGTAAGCCTTATCCTCCACTGGCATTCAGGCAAACATAAAGTGGCCTTTCTGGGGATACATCATGTGGACAGTAATCCTCCGGCCCTTGCCTTGGGTATCAGGGGTTTGAGATTTCAGGGGGCCGTTGCCTTTCGGGACCGGATCTTGATAATTCCCCGTCTCTTGGAACGGGAACCAATATCGCGCTGGGATTTTTCCGTTCAGGACGAGCAGGGGCGAACGATTCTGCACGAAGACAGAGAGGGGAATCTCCCCAAACGTTTTGTCTGGCAAGGACGTACTGATGAAGGCGTGCAGGTCGCCGATGGGAATTATCAGGTTGTCATAAAGGTCTGGGACCAGGCCCGGAATATGGCCGTGGTCTCGGAAAGGCTTGCAGTGATGCGCAATCCCCCTGACATGGTTTTGGAGGCTAAAACACGTGGACAAGGGTTGGTTCTGGATATCCGGAACGAGGGAAAGGTACCCATCGCCTTCTGGCACATGGAAATCTGGGACGATGACGGTAATCTCATCCAGACCGCAGATGGAGAGACCCTGCCTGCCGAGGTCGACATAGTGCTCCCGGAGTCCGTAGTGGAGTGTGTGCTGACTGCCAAAGATATCCTTGGAAACCAGTTTCGTAGAGAAATCAAGGACCTTAAATTGTTAGTCAGTCGAGAGGATGTCGAGGGCATAGTCACGGAAGAATGGTCGGCGGAGTTCTAAATATATGTATTTACCATGGGCAAACTCTGTCTCTCTCCGGTTGGTTCTGGGCCTGGTGCTTTTTTGTCTCGCATCTTGCGGACCAAAGGTCCCCAATCTCGTCAAGTATGCCTCTTTGCCTGATGAAAGGATTTGCCGGATAGCAGTGCTGCCTTTTGTGAGCGAAACGGAGTATACCTTGGCCGACACCATTGCTTATCGTGTCTTCATGGGCGAATTGGTCCAAACAGGGCGATTTGATCTGGCCCAGGAAGGGGATGTGCGGGAAGCGTTTCGCCATATGAGAATCTGGCCGGATCAGCAGCCGTACATAGAACAGATCAAGATCTTGGGCGATCGTCTGCGAGTCGGACTGATCATAACCGGCACGGTAGTGGAGATGGACGAAGTGCCGATGGCTAATGTGGTAAATCCCGTCATTGCCTTGTCTCTCAGGATCGTTGACCCCCTGTCCGGTGAAACGCTCTGGCATACGTATCATCGAAGAGAAGGGGAGTATTACCGCAAGGTAATGCATTTCGGGGTGCTTAATACAGTGACCAGTCTGGTCCATCAGGTGTCTCAAGAGGTATTAGATCTATGGTTCAAAAAGGGTCTCAAAGGATGTACCGACTAATTAATATCATAATAATGCTCATAGGGCTTATGCTGCTTGGATCCGCTGATCTGCAGGCTTGGCCGTGGGGTAAAACCATCCTTGTAACAATAAACGACGAGACGTTTACTACAGAGGATTACCGGCACTGGTGGGAGCACTGGAAGGAAAAAGATACCCCGTTTCCTGACAGCCCGGAGCCTTTCATCGAGTGGCATCTCCTGGTACAGGAGGCCGAAAGCATGGAGCTCTATCAGGAGCCGGCCTATAGACATAAGGTGGATACCTTCATTAAGGTCAGGGCCCTGATGATGCTGAAAAACGAGGCCGTTGACTCAAAGATCAAGATCACTGATAAAGACCTGTGGAATCGATACGAGCAGCAGTACTCTCCTCAATGGCACGTGCGTATTATATACTTTAATGAGGAGGCAAAGGCCCGGCAGTTCTATGAAGATCTGAATTCCGGACGGTTGGCCTTGGCTGATATGGCGGAACAGGCCATGACCGAGAGAGGCGTTGTCAATGAGCATGAGCAATGGTTACGGCCCAACAAGATCCCTGATGCTTGGGCGGACATCCTGGCCGGACTGACTATCGGAGAGGTGACGCAGCCCCTCGAAAGGAATCAGGGATTTATCCTCCTCTGCCTGCAGGAACAGAAAGGCCCGGAGAAGTCCGATTTCGAATCTGTTGAGTCTGATATCCGAAAGAAAATCCGTGACGAGCAGCAGGCTGAGCTGACAAAAGAACTGGTGTGCGAACTCCGCAAGAAGTACCAGGTCAAGGTCGATGAGGAGCTGTTTAACTCGCTGGATGTAGAAAATATTCAAAAGGATCTTCTGGACAGGCTTCTTGTCACTACGAATCGCGGGGACGTCTCGGTGAAGTTCTTTATGGAGCAATTCCAGAAGGAACGAAGCATGCGTGGCGCACTACGTTTTCAGAAAAAGGACCCATGGGATTTCCTGAAGAGAAATGTGCTCGACAGAATAATTTCCCAGACGCTCACTTCCTGGGAATCCCTGGACCGTCACTACGAAAAGAGTCCTCCATTCAAAGAGACCTATGAGTTTTACTGCCGGCACCGTCTCATCAAAGAACTCGAAAGACGTCTTTTCTCGCCAAAGACAGAGTTCAGTGACGAGGAGGTGACTGCATACTACAGTCAACACCCGGAAAAGTTCACCGGTCTGGAGATCATCACTATCGTAACACTGGAAGCAGATAAGAAGCTGGCTGACAAAATATGGGCGGAGATCAAGAAAGGCGAAGATTTTTCCAGCGTTGTGCGGAAATATTACTCCCGGGAGATCCCTGTGCAGCGTATTCCGGTCGATCATCTGGACCCGGCCATGAAAAAGGTTGTAGAAAAAATGGCCAAAGGGGAAATCAGCGCGCCATTTGATGTTGAGGGTCATTCCTCCATGGTCAAACTCGTGGACCGCAAAGTTGCGAGCACCAAGCCTTTAAGTGAAGTGCGGGAGGAGATTGTTGAGCTCCTGCGAGAGGAAGAGCCTGCCCGTCTGCGAAAAAACTATGTTGAGAAACTTCTAGCCAGGTCCGATATAGAAATAGATGAGAAGGCCTGGAACAAGCTCAAGAAGGAGTATGGGGGAGAAAAATGACAGGAAAAAGAGCTAGGTTTATTGTGGTGCTTTTGTGCTTTGCCCTGGTGGCGGCTTGCGTACCCCAGCATGCTAAGAGACAGCCACGGAAGAAGTGTCTGGAATGTCACGAGGAGATGCGCCAGAAATTCTTTTCCGGGATTGTGCATTCCCCTGTGAAAGAGGAAAACTGCGGGGCCTGTCACCTGCCCCATGGTCTCATTGGAGGGACGTATCTCCGCAAGAACCAGCCGGATCTCTGCTTTCCGTGTCACAAGGAACTCGCAGCCGGTATGGAAAAAACGTCGGTCCACAAACCCGTGGGAGAGGGCCGGTGCGATAAATGCCACGAGGTTCACAACGGGCCCTTCCCGGGTCTCCTCAAGGCTGAACGGCAGGATTCCTGTTTTGCCTGTCACGATCGAAAGACCATCATGAAAGCGAACGTTCATTCTCCGGTGGAAACAGGCTGTGAGACATGTCATAGGAATCATGCCTCGGACAACCCTGCTTTGCTCCTGCAGGGGAAGGATGAGACCTGTCTTACCTGTCACGAGACAGGTACAGAGGTCTTTATAGCAGCACACAGAGGTTACCATGTAAAGACCAGGTGTGTGCTGTGTCACTCGCCCCACAGTTCCGACGGTTCCGCTTTTCTGAAGAATGTGCTTCACAAACCTATGTCCGATGGCCGGTGCGGGTCCTGCCACGAGGTGGATTCGGCGGCCAAGATAGTGCTGAAGGACACGCCCAATGATCTCTGCGTCTCCTGTCACAAGGAGGACGGGAAGGCCGGAGAGAGTATTCACGAGCCTTACGCCCAAAAAGAGTGTGTGGAATGTCACGCGGTCCATGCCAGCGAGTATCAGGACATGCTCGCCACATCTCCTGAGACAGTATGCCTCAAGTGCCATGAGCAGGGTCAGGACAAAAAAGAAAAGAGTGTTCATGCTCCGGCAGAAAAGGGGGAGTGTCTGTCATGTCACTATGGCCATCAGTCCCAGGTGAAATCTCTACTCAAGGCAGATCCAAAGACACTCTGCTTTCAATGTCATCAAAGGGCTGATTTTGCCACTGGTCCCGTGGTCCATGATCCAGCCGGCAAAGGCGAGTGTCTGGACTGTCATAAGCCCCACCAATCCAAACAGAGGGTGCTTCTCGTGGGTAAGGAAGGGGAATTATGCCTCTCGTGTCACGAAAAGACCCGCGACGAGATGGGGCTATACAGCCTCCACCGTCCA
Organism: Deltaproteobacteria bacterium; assembly: GCA_030667105.1. The sequence goes on along the minus strand of DAOUWN010000144.1, from coordinate 457 downwards.
TTTGCCAGTGGCGAGTGCAGCAGTTGTCATCAGCCCCACCAGAGTAAACACAGGATTCTGCTCAAGAAGAAAAAGGCAAGGGGAGAGTTATGTCTTGGCTGCCACCAGGGGTTGATCAAGGCCGACTCGGGGATAGCCCTTCATAAGCCCTTTGCCGAAGGGGATTGTCTGAGGTGTCATGCCCACCATTCGAGTGATTTCGCCTATGTGATGAGAAAGAAGTCCGGCGAACTCTGTATAGAATGCCATCCCAAAATTAAGACGGAGCTCAAGCAACAGGCAGTGAAACACGAGCCTGCGGACCGGCTGAATTGCGGGGCCTGCCACCTTGCGCACGGCTCTGTCCACAAAGGATTTCTGCTCAAGGGACAGCCTGATCTCTGTCTTATGTGCCACTCTGGGAAGGCCGAGTACTGGCAGAGCGGCGTGGCCCACGATCCGGCGAGCAAGGACTGCT
>DAOUWN010000079.1 GCA_030667105.1 Deltaproteobacteria bacterium | reverse complement strand
GATTTTGATAGTTGAGGTTTGATATTGCCTCATCTATCCCTTTTATGGATATGGCTGCCACCACAAGAAACCTCCTGTGTCTGGGCGGAAATGGCGTTACAAAGGACCGCCTGCGGCCCGGGAAAAAGCAAGAAAGCCTTTGAATACAAAAAGCACAAAACATGCCAAGGGGCTCTTTCCATAAACACTAAGTTGTGTCCATCCAGAAATCCCTCTTTATGTCATTTCGACCGAAGGGAGAAATCTTGTAGTGTCGTGACAGTGCCCTGCATAAAATAAGATTTCTCACCCCGTCTTCGGCGGGGTTCGAAATGACACAGGAGCGGCCGTTCAAGCCGATTCGTTTTTACTTGCAAGTCGTTAACATGGGTATGTTCTTTGCATGCATGAATCCGACGAACACCTGTTCTCAACCGGACGGGAAAGCGGGCCTGTCGAACCTAATCGGGCATGGCGTCATTGCACTGACACACGATGAGAGAAAAGAGACACTCCATGGAAAAAGACATCCAACAAAACGAACTTGCGGCACACGATGTCAAAGCGCGGTTTGATGAGACGTTAGCTCGGCACATGGAGGAAGGCACAGGGACCAGCCACCGTATCGGCGGGCTCCCTCTGAATCTGGCCACCATATCGTGTCTGGTCCTCCTGGCAGAGCGTGAAGGTGAGATCGAAGCTTTTCCAACCGATCCCCCGGAACGTTATACGCGGGAGTCATTCCTCGATGATTTGGAAGACGTGGGCCTGGATTCGGACGAAGACGTTGAAACTCAGATTCAAGGCATGATTGAAAAGGGACATATTGGCATTGACCCTGATGGCAGCCTGTTGGCCCAAAAACCTGCCATTGACACGGCCAGATTGCTCGACCAGGCCTTTCCCGGAATGCCGGGGCTAAACCTCGTTGCCTATCTTGTTCAGACCATTGATGAGGTCTTGTCGGGCCGCAAGGACCTTGAGTTTGCCGTCACACAATTTGACCAAACCCTAAGAATGCATGGGGCTGGGCTTGCTGAACAAGAAGAAGCAGTAGCAACAAAACAGAAAGAGATTCGTCAATCCACAGAGGCGCTCAAGTCTGCCCTGTCAGAAACGCTGCGCAAGCGACGAGCAGAAAAAGGGTCTCATGCCAGGCCCGCAGGGACTGCCGGACAGCCTCTAGTTCTGACGTCAACAGGAGAAACAAAGAAGGTTGAAATCAAAGAGTTCTTCCCAAAGAGAGATCAGCCCGCAGAAACCACTGCCGGGCTAATCGAAGAAGAGCAGTCTCAAGCGCCGGAAACACCCGAAGATGAGCCTGAAACGCCTGCCGGTGAACCCAAAGACTCCTACAATGATCCTGAAGCACTGCAGGAAGAAGCCCAAGGGACTGCTCCGGAGCCCGATTCTGATCAAGATGACGTGCCTGGGGCAGCGCTCCCTGCCGATGAAACAGTTGACGAGATGCCCTCCGAACAGGAAACGCCATCGTCTCTTTTAGAGGACCCTGAACAAGAGGAATTCACACAAGAGCCGGAACCAGGGCCGTCCGGCGCTGAAGGAGATCGTGTTGAGGTGGTATTGCGAACCGAAGAGCCCCAAGCGCAGACAGGCTCTGCCCCCCAAAAGCAAGAGCCTCTGACAAGCGATGAATCCCTGGAAGAACGGATTGCGGCCTTTCAACAAGACCTGGCCATGAGTTGTCCGCTCTGTTCGACCGGCAGGATTGAAAAGCAAGAGACCGCAAAGGGAAAGTCCTTCTATGCATGCTCCAACAGAGACTGCGTTTTTGTGAGCTGGGGAAAGCCGTACCACTTGACCTGTCCCTCGTGCAGGAATCCCTTCTTGATTGAATCCACTGACAAGGCCGGACAAACGATCTTGAAATGCCCGAGGGCCACCTGCCGGTACCAGCAGAAGCCTCACGGCGAAACATCGGACGCGCCTTTGGAACAGGCCCTTTCAACACATCAAGAACCTCTCAAATCGCCTGCTGCTTCCCCAAGACCCAAGAAAAAGAGAAAAGTAGCAAGGAGGCGAGTTGTTCGCAGAAAACGGTAGAGGAGAAATAGACCAAAACAAGGGGGCAGCGCATTGGATCTTGTTGTAGGCATAGCCGACATGAAGGTCAGTGATGACCAGGAAGTGATGATTGTCACCCACTCGCTGGGTTCGTGTATCGGCGTGACTGTCTACGATGCCATGGCCAAAGTGCGGGGACTTCTTCATTACTTGCTCCCCGAACCCAGTAATTCCGATAAGGCAGAAAGCAAACCTTTCATGTTTTGCAGTACGGGCGTGCCGATCTTGTTCAAGAGGGAGAAGCCTTAAAAAAGGATCATCAGGGAGCCGTTGAGGCTTGGATTTATGCCTCAACAGGCGCAGCAATAAGCCGTCACGGTACGCTACTCCCCGAAATCCCTTCCCGATTCGAAAGAGGCCCGGTTTCTTGTATACTTCTTGCTGGGAATCAACTCATTCCCTCCCAAACATTAGCCTTTGACACACGTCGGATTGTGTAATAGATTGTGTAAAATAAAGAAGGAGGTTTGATATGCCCACTAACCTAGCTATAGACCAGAAACTATTACACGAAGCCTTGAAAATAAGCGGTTTAAAAACCAAAAAAGATACTGTTAACTTGGCACTAAAAGAACTGATCAGCAAACACAAGCAATTGGAAATAATAAATATTTTCGGAAAGATTTAACCAGATCCTGACTTTGATTACAAGAAAGGAAGAAATAGGTGAAAGTCCTTGTTGATACTCCCATTTGGTCCTATGCTTTACGCACCCGCAATGAAGAGTATAAACATGAAATAGACCAACTTGAGTCTCTTATCAAGGACCAAAGGGCTCTCATCGTTGGTCCTATTTGACAGGAAATTCTATCTGGTTATAGTGATCTACGCAAATTCAGGAAACTAAAAGAAAAACTCTCCTGTTTTGAAAACACTCCCATTCAAGATACTGATTACGAAGTGGCTGCTGAATTGTGCAACCAATGCAGGAAAAGAGGAATTCAAGGCTCTCATATTGATTTCCTTATATGTGCTGTTGCAAAAAGAATTGATGCTCCGATCTTTACTACAGATAAGGATTTCCGAAGTTATGAGAAGATTATCTCGATAAAGATTAAGTGACGATCTCCAACCAGCCGGGTTACAAAACCTCTTTGTTCATTTCTGAATGCATTAAAGATGATGCTCTCGTAAGTTGCATGGTTAACATTTCCAAAGTATTACAACGATAGCAGCACATTACAGACATGTCGCGCCAGGGCGGGCCAATGCTCCTAAAAGGTCAGATAGAGTCTATGTGGGATTTCCAGAAAATCGTGTTCCGCGCAATCCTTACGGGTATTTTAGGATTGGGCGCATTGCTGATTTTTCTTGGAACAGCATCCGGATCTCAGGATGCTGCAAAATCAGTCAAGATCGGCGTGCTGGCCAAGCGCGGAACCGAACGCTGCCTAAAGAAATGGCAGGCAACTGCCGAGTATCTGACGCAGGAGATCCCCGGCTGTTCCTTCACGATTGTTCCGCTCGCTTTTGACCAAATCTATCCGGCTGTTGAGGGGAAAAAGGTCGATTTCATCCTGGCTAATCCCTATCAATATCTTGATCTGGCCAAGAAACTTGGGGCGCAGGTAACATTGATCAAACCATTCGAACGAGAAGAACTGCTGGCAGCGGTTCATGGGCTCCTGGAATGAACCTTAGTCTGCTGGTTTGTTCACTCTGAGCATCAGGACCCAGCCTTCAGCAAGGTTTTCGCTTTTCAAGGTCCAGGTTCGACCCGTGTCTCTGTCCAGAAGAATCACCTCGTTATGGCCAGCCGAACCGACATTCGAAGTCCGCAGTATTACAATTTCGTATCGTCCAGTGTCTTCTGTTTTGAGCAAAACCCCGCCGGAAGCCCACAAGTCTTCAATACTGGCGACGCACACCAGAATCATCAGAACCAGAGCAAGAACAGAAGTCCTCTTCATTGTAACTACCTCCTTTTTTCGGGAATTTCAGGGTTATGGCAGCTCCTAAGGCCTCAGCCGGAGCCTTTGCCCCACCATGATCAGAGAACCTTGGATGCTGTTGAGTTTTTTCAGCTTCGCCACAGTGACCTTTTTTCGGCTGGCAATATGGTTCAAGGTGTCGCCCCTCCGAACCACGTAATAGGAATCATCTTGCATGCGACGGGAAGCGACTTTGGTGAGATCATTCAGCACATCGGCCATCTTGGAACCCTGCCCGGACGGAACCTTAATTGTGTAAGAGCCGGTGGGTAGATAATAGCCGCAAATCTGGTGATTGAGTTCTCTGAGAACTTTAAAGTCCGTGCCAAGGGCTTGGGCAACATCCGTTACGTGGAGAGGAACCTGGATGTTGACCGACACGGTATCGCACTCGATAGGGCTGTAGATCTCTTCTGGCAGGCTGTATCCATAGCGCATCGGGTTGTCCATAACAATCTTGATAGCCGCAATGCGGAACATGAATCGCTCGGTCTCAAGGGGCAGGTTGAGCCTGTAGTAGTCAGTGACTCCCTGATGCTTCATTTCTCTTTGCAGAGATCCTTCTCCGCAATTGTATGCGGCTAACGCCAGTGTCCAGGTGCCGAACTTATCCTTAAGCCGCCTAAGGTACTTAAGGGCCACCTCAGTAGCCTGCTCGAAGTCCAGCCGTTCGTCCATTGTGTGGTCCTTGCGAATGCCATTGGATCGGGCAGTAGGGGTCATTAACTGCCATGGTCCCCTGGCGCCGTCGCTGGATCGGGCATGCGTGAGAAGAGAACTCTCAGCCACCGCAAGGTACTTCAGGTCGTCAGGCATGCCCTCCTCAGCCAGCCTCCTTTCCACGTATGGGAAATAACGTCCTGACCGCTTAAGCCACATGAACACTTGGGCTCGGTCCCAGACAGTTATGGTAAATTCACGGTCAAGCATTTCCCAAACGCGGCTGCTTTTAAGGGGCATTGGCTCACCGCACAGGGTTAGGGATTCTGGAGGGGAGAAATTATGAAAGACAAGATAAGCGCCTTCTTCGGCAGGGAAGGCAGAAGACGGAGGCGCCACCATAAGGAAAGTGAGGGCCAGAAGCAAAACAGTCAGTCGTGAAGAAAAGAGTAATGCACGCATAAGTGACTCAGGCAAGAATCCTTGTGTCGCACTCTAAGGGCTCGCGCAAAAACACCTTCACATTTTGGCATCTCAGTTCGATGTTGGACGTTCGATGTTCGATGTTCATTTTTTTCAGTAAACCTTCCACAGTCCATCCGGTGCAAAAATAACTTAGTGCCTATGCCTCTGTGGCCATGGCTTGCGGCTTCCAGTTGGAAGCGGCTCTGGCAATGTTGAAGCAATTCATTCCAACCCTGGAGTTCGGGTGGGTCTGTACCAAGACCTTCTGGTTCACAATAGACCGGGGGACTGCCTCGTCGCTGACAACGTGGCCGAGATAGTGCAAGGAAATGCCCAGGAAGTCCCTGCAGACCGTATCAATATGGCCGAAAAGCCGATCCGCTTCCTTTTCGTCCCTTGCTGAATTGACGATGATCCCAAAGGATGTCCTGTCAAAGCGCTGGTGCATGACCTTGATGACTGCATAGGCATCTGTCACACTGGTCGGCTCTCTGTTCAGCACAATGATATTCCTGGGGGCAAATAAATTGAACTGAAGCACGACCTCCGAGATCCCTGCGCCAGTATCTAAAAGGACCTCATCATAATTTGGAAAAACGGAGCCAAGAGCGCTCTTGATCATCTGGATCTTCTCGTAAAGCAGTTGGCCCATCTCCTTGACGCCGGAACTGGCTGGAAGCAGGTCAAACCCCGCCTTGGTGGAAGTGATCACATCTTGAATAGTCTGGTCTCCGAAAACCACATCTTGCAGTGTAAACATAGTCGTGATCCCCAGGAGGATATCCAAATTGGCAAGGCCCAAATCACAGTCCACCACAAGGACTTTTCTTCCCTCCCTCACAAGGCAAGCGGCAAGGTTGGCAGTAATGAATGTCTTTCCCACACCTCCTTTTCCGCTTGCAATAGAGGTGATAACAGGCTCTTTTGACTGCATTGGCAATGCTCGACCTTTCTGAGTTGACTTTGTTGTTTAGCGTCCCTTCTTGTCATCCCTCTTAAGGAGAATGGCTCTCTCGTCCTGAGTCACAGGCGCCACTATGCCGATTTCCGGGAGCTTTCCTTCGTAACAAACCCTGTTCTTGCCGCCTTTCTTGGCCCTGTAAAGTGCCTTGTCGGCCATGTTAACAAAAACACTCATTTCTTGTCCGCCAGATGGATCATACTCTGCCAGTCCTATACTGACAGAAAAGGGGTTGTCCAGCTTTGGCGGTATCATGACAACCGACTCCCTCAGCCTTTGAGCGATACGCAGGGCGTCAAACAGAGTGGTAGCCGGCATAATCACCGCGAATTCATCGCCTCCATATCGGCACAGGATGTCCGTCGGCCTCAGCTTTTCGCCTATTACTTCCGATACCTTCACCAGGTATTTGTTTCCCTCATCATGGCCCAGAGTATCGTTCAAGAGCTTAAAGTCATCCAAGTCTGTCATCATGAGCGAGCAAGGCTGGCCCGTCCGTCTGGTTCGAGCCATCTCAACCTCAAGCTGTTTGGCAAAAAAACGATAATTGTAAAGGTCAGTGAGTCCGTCCGTGAGGCTCAAAGACCTCAGGTGCTTGTTTTCTTTCTCAAGCTCCGCAACCCTTTTTGCCAGATTTTCCCGGGTGTGAACAACGACGTCGGTAACCTGTGTCAGGGCTTTCCTCTCAGAATCGGAGAGTTCATCTGCCAGGATAGCAAATAGTTCCGGGTTCCGATCCTTGCCCGAGTCTAACCACACTGATATGGCCTTCTCCTTTTCAAGGAGACGAAGGATATTGGTAAGGGTTTGAACCTTTCGGGTAGAGATTGACGCCCCCTGAATTATCTCAGGAGGTTGGTTCCTCAACGGCACTGCCGGATCCACTTTATGCTTTGAAGAAGGCATCTAACAATCCGAAAACAAAGATCCCGTTTCCTCTGCCCGTGCGGTCTCTCGCCTCACACAGTCCCAAAAGGGGAAGGGCACCCTGTCGATGAATCAGATGATAAGTCTGCAAGCTACATGCCAATCACTGTGACCTCTATCGACCTCTGGCGTGGGCGGTTGTCGTGGTTGATGACCACAACCTGCTGCCACGTTCCAAGGGCCAATGCGCCCTTGCGCACTGGAATTACAAGCGAAGGCCCCAGCAAGGCCGCCTGCACGTGGCTGTGGCCATTGCCATCATGCCACGCCTTTTCATGCTCATACTCCATGCCCTGAGGCGCGAGTCGCGTGATAGCCCTTTTCAGATCTTCAACAACACCAGGTTCATACTCAATCGTTGTGAGTGACCCTGTTGAGCCAATAACAGAGGCATGTAGAGTACCATTTTCTATGCCGGCCCTCCGGGCCATTGAAGCGAGCCGGTCAGTGATCTCCACAATGTCGGGTCCGACGTCCAGGGAGACTTCCAGGCTATCACAATATACAACCGTAGCGCTCATGGCTCATGCACCTCCATTGACCCCCACCCATTCGCGCAAACGATGCAGCTCGCGTTGGAAGACATCCCTTTGTTTTTCAAGTTTTTTCCAGAACTCCTTCAGGCTGTCCAAGTCATCCTGAAAACGAGACTGCCTCAACTTGACTTTGGCTTTGCTGTTCTTTTTAGAGCGAATGATCGTAACTTCAATTTCGTCCCCGGACGCGTAATCCCTCAAAATGTCCCGCACATCATCTGAGGACCCCACTTTCTCAGCTTCTATCCGTGTCAAGATGTCTCCCGACTTCAAACCTGCTTCCTTTGCCGGACTTCCTTCCTCCACATCACTAATCAGCACGCCCTCACCAGGCTCCACCCCGAAATATCCGGCCAGGTCTTCATTCAAATCCTGTAAAGAAACCCCCATGTAAGGTCTATCATCCCACACAGACCCGAACATTCGCGGCCATCGACTGAACAACTCACAAGGATCTTC
>DAOUWN010000223.1 GCA_030667105.1 Deltaproteobacteria bacterium | reverse complement strand
CTCAAGACGTTGATTCGACTGCTCAATCCGCTTTCTGATTGCCCCCTCGACAGCCACTTCTTGTGTTACCGTATCCTCAATATTGCGCATGTCTTCTCGGATGGCGGACTTTCGTTCCTCCAGCTTGCGGCATTCTCCAGCGAGTTCCCTTTTTTTCCCCTCAATTTCTTTTAGCTCGGCCTTGAAATGATCACCTTCAGCAATCAAACGTTCCAGGTCTCTGGCACTATAATCAATGTCCGCCTCCAGTTTGTCGAGCGAGCGCTGCAGGTCATACCTTCGGGCCTTGTCTTCCGAGATACGCTGGTGCTTGGCTGCTCGTTCCTCTTTGAACTGTTCAATGGCGGCGTCCAGCTTTGCCAGCTCGGATTCGTGCTTGAAGTCCGCGTCTCGGAAGGATTCCAGCAAGCCCGCGGTTTCGTCCAGTTCGGCCGAGATAGCCTTGTATTGATAGCTTGCCAGCTTTATTTCCAGGTCTTCAATCTGTTTTTGATAGGTCTTGTAGCGCGCAGCTTTCCTGGCCTGGCGCTTGAGACTGCTCATCTGGCGTTTAACTTCGGAGATAACATCACTGATGCGCAACAGATTCTGCTGGGTTCGGTGAATTTTTAGAAGGGCCTCGTGTTTTCGGCTCTTATATCTGGTGGTGCCTGCTGCTTCTTCGATGAAGAACCGTCGTTCTTCAGGGCCGGCATCAAGGAGTGTTCCAATCTTTCCCTGTTCGATGATGGCATAGGTCCTTGACCCGACACCGGTTCCCATCAACAGGTTTTGGACGTCTTTAAGCCTGCACGGCCGCTTATTGATGAAGTAACCGCTTTCACCCGAACGGAACAGGCGTCGGCTTATCATGATCTCGGAAAAGTCTCGATATTCTTCAGGTGTGTTGCCGTTGTCATTAATGAGTGTCAGATCCACCTCGGCCAGATTCAAGGCGCCCTTATTCTCGTTGCCCGAAAAGATGATGTCTTCCGTGGACTTGCCGCGGAGTTGCTTGACACTCTGTTCCCCCATAACCCAACGCAGCGCGTCAACGATGTTGCTCTTCCCGCATCCGTTGGGGCCTACTACGGCACAAATACCATGAGGAAACTGCATGGTTGTTTTATGCTGAAAAGACTTAAAGCCGAGAATATCTAACTGTTTGATCTTCATGGCAAAACACCTCTAGACAGCTATCCACATTCTAGCCATGTATTACAATCCGATGAAGATTAACAAAGTGATATGGGTTTGTAAAGGCAAAAATACTACAAAATGTATGTCCTGGACCTGCAACTACAACATATGGGGCTTCTGTCTCTTCTTGGCGAGATCCTATTGTCATTTCTAAACAATTAGGCTAGTTATACAAATATTATGTTCAACTTTCGTTTGGGAAGGCGCCTTGCCAGGGCTGAAGAGACTTATGATTTTCCGCCTTACAGGCCGCCCAGTGAGGCGGACAGCCTGCTGTTGAGGGTTACCCGAGGGTGTCCCTGGAACCGGTGTGCTTTCTGCCCCATGTACAAGGATGTCAAATTTGAGAAACGTCCGGTCGAAGAGGTTAAGAGAGATATTGATACGGCCAGGGCATTTACCGGCGGAAACGTAGAAACTGTCTTTATAGGGGATTCGGATAGCCTGGTCGTCAACACGGAGGCGTTGTGTGAAATCCTTGGTCATCTTCATAGCGCTTTTCCATCCCTTGCGAGGGTTACAAGCTATGCGCGCGCGCAAACCCTTAGGCGCCGATCCCTTAAGAGCCTGGAAAGGATAAGAGAAGCAGGGTTAACGCGACTTCACATTGGTCTTGAGACCGGAAGCGCTCGGTTGCTCAAGCGGATTGAAAAAGGCGCGTCCCCTGACACCATGATCAGCGCCTGCGCCAAGGCAAAAGACGTCCAATTTGAGGTCTCCGTCTATGTGCTGCTGGGAATCGGGGGTGAGGCAAATTGGCCTGAGCATGCTTGCGACACAGCCAGGGTGCTCAACCAGATAGATCCTGGTTTTATCCGCGTGAGAACCCTCACGCCTCAGCCCGGCACCCCGGTATATCAATGGTGGATGGAAGGTAGCTTTCAAATGCCGGGTCCGGAGACGATGTTAAGGGAGCAGAGGGCCCTCATCAAAGATCTTGAAGTTACCTCTCAATATCTTTCAGATCATGTCTCCAATTATGCCCCCATCAATGGAAATCTGCCGGATGATAAAGCCGGTATGCTTTCGATGATCGATGAGGCCCTGGAGAAACTCTCAAGCGATGATTCCTTCAAACGGGATCTTGACAAGATGCGATATTTGCAAAGATTGTGAGTAACTTCTCAGGGCTGTGCGGTTACCATAAGCGCTGGGGACGAGGGCCATTGAGAACTTACGATTGTGAGATGCCTTATGCCGATTTATGATTATGAGTGCGCCGGGTGCGGATGCGTCTTTGAGGTTATCGTTGTTTTTAGTGGTGGAGACGCACCATCATGCCCGAGCTGCGGGGACATCGGCATTACAAAGCTCATTGCAGCGCCGGCCATACATGTCAAGGCAGATGTTGCCACCACACGTATTGAAAAGAAGGTCAAGGACTATATAAAGGATGGGAAGTTCTCTGACGCAACGCGCTTTGCGGACAAGGCAGCGTCCATGGTCAAATCCGACAGGGTCAAACGTATAGCGGACAAGCTTCATCAAAAAACCGGCAAGTAGGACAGCGCCGGATACCAACTACCTGATGCAATTCAACTCAACGCAAGAAGAAAAGTCCCCCCTCGGGCATGCGGGATCGGGCATCGGGGAACGGAACTTCACCGGCCTTTTGCTGGCGAACGAAATCCGGGAAGGTCTCCATACCAGGGTGTTCGGAAAGCAAGACATAGCCTGTTTCAAACAGACAGATTCAACCAATCTAAGAGCTAAAGAACTGGCTGAAGGCTCCGCCCCGGAGGGAACACTGGTCGTGGCTGAAAAGCAGACTTCAGGCAGGGGCAGGAAGGGAAGAAGCTGGTTTTCACCGGCAGGCGATGGAATCTATGCTTCTTTGATCTTAAGGCCTGCCATGCCTGCGAACCAGGCGCCCAGTATAACCCTTATGACAGCGGTTGCCGTGGCTGAGACACTGCTTTCACTTACGCAACTGCCTGCAAGGATAAAGTGGCCAAACGATATCCTCGTAAACGGAAAAAAGATAGCAGGGATTCTTACTGAGATCAGCATGAAAATGGATTCAATAGCCTATATTGTCGTGGGTGTCGGAGTGAATGTCAATACTCCGCCCGATGGATTTCCACAAGAGATCAAGGGCAAGGCTACTTCCATATTGGTCGAATCGGGTGAACCGTTTCCGAGAGCCGATATTATCAGAGCCTTTTTGAAATGTTATGAGACACATTATGAAATGTTAAGGGAAAGTGGGTTTAAGCCGATCATTAAGAGGTGGAAAGAGCTTACGGACGATATAGGACAGAGGGTTGTTGTTGACGTGATCGGGAAGCAATATTGCGGAAAAGTGATCGATGTTGATGACGCCGGGGTCTTGATCGTCGAGGATAGTCATGGGAGGTCTCACAGGTTCTATTCCGGAGATCTTAATCTCGTCAGAAAGTTGACTTAAGTCCTTAGTCCGATGGGAAGACGAAAGGATCCTAAACAGCTCAAAAAACTGATGACCTATCTTCTGGGGCGACACCCGGAGGAATTCGGTTTGGTCCCTGACGAGGATGGGTTTTTGCGTCTCAAGGATCTCATCAAGGCCATCTCTGAAGAACCGGGATGGGGATATGTGCGCAAGTCCCACATCCATGAAGTCCTTATCACCTTTCGCGAGAATTCCTTTGTTCTTCAAGATGACCGCATCAAAGTGGCGAGTCCGGATGAAACCGTGAGCCCAGTCTCAGGAGCAGTGCCCCCGAAACTCCTTTATCACTGTGTGCGCCACAGGGCATATCCGGTGGTCTGTGAGAAGGGAATCATGCCCATGGGACAACGCTGTATCTTTTTGGCAACTACTGAAGAATTGGCTCTGCGCATGGGAAAACGGCGTGACCAGAAGCCGGTGTTGCTCACCGTGCAAGCAAAAAGGGCCTATGATGCCGGCGTGATATTTTCCGGGCAGGGAGAACTCATTTATCTGGTGGACCGTATTCCAGTAGGCTATTTTTCAGGCCCGTCTCTTCCAAAGGAGAAGAGAGATGCCTCAAAACCGAAAAAGGAGTCCCTTTTGGCGCCTGAAAAGCAGCCTGGAAGCTT
>DAOUWN010000160.1 GCA_030667105.1 Deltaproteobacteria bacterium | reverse complement strand
ACAATCTTTTTCAGGTCGCCAAAATCTCCGATTCCCCAGTTCCTCTCGGAACGGACCCCGTAAAGGCTTATGGCAATACCGGCAGTACGCCCGCCTTCCTGTAACGCAGGCGGGACGTAAGTTTTATCAGGACATATGGCTACAGATATGGTCTGCGACTCATGGAAGTCTCCCGTTGTCACTGACAGATGAAACCGGTAATACCCGAGAGCATCGAGTTGTGGGAAGGGCAAGCTCCATCTATGACAAACCTTGCCGGCCAGGCTTATGGAGTCGGAAAAAGACAAGTCCTTTTGAGTGTAAGAAATGTTTTGTGTCACATCCTGTTCATCAGTGATGGCTAGACAAACATCAAGGCCCTCGCTCCGTATCTCTTCCCGGCCCACAGGTACCTGAAAAATGAGTTTCCTTGGAAGGTCATAAAGATTAGCCACGATCGTAGGTTCGGCAAGACGACACCACTTGCCCTCCAGCCGGGAACGCCACGCCTCCTTCGCCTGGCTCGTGTCATCAGCCAAGACCCCCCTCGCCCTGAGAATCTTTTTCTTGGTGTCCACAGGGGTTCGGTGGACGCTCCCCCAGTTGTCGATGTATTCCGGCTCGATCCCGTAGGAAAGGGCCAATTTTTCAATGATCGATTCTTCGGACAAGAGCACCCTTCGCAATTGCAGCCTACTGAGCAGTTATGTCCTTAACATGTTATGTCGAAAATATTTCTCGTCTCGCCGCAGGCGGGACGAGAAATGACCCCGTCTAGACTGGGTTCAGATTTCTTGCGAGTCTATCATGTTTGATTTTTGCATCTTGATTTGATAATTGAATTGAGAACTTGCACCTGTCCCTTTTTGCACAAGGAGCTCACTTATGAAAGTCACGTCATCTCCTGCTCTGCCCGAAGTAATCATTATTGAGCCCGATGTTTACAGAGACGAGCGTGGCCATTTTCTCGAAACCTATCAGGCCGGGCGGTATTTCCAACATGGACTCCCGGCCAGTTTCGTGCAGGACAACTTATCTTTTTCCGGACGAGGCGCACTGCGGGGATTGCACTATCAAATCGGCAAACCCCAGGCAAAGCTCGTCTGGGTCGTTCAAGGAGAAGCCTTTGATGTAGCTGTTGATATTCGCCGGGGTTCTCCAACCTTTGGCAAGTGGGTTGGCATAACCCTTTCTTCCGAGAAATACCGCCAGGTCTATATTCCAGAGGGCTTTGCCCACGGTTTCTGCGTGACCGGCGAATATGTAATATTAGCATATAAATGCACAGATTACTATGCCCCGAAAGAAGAGCGTGGGATTCGATGGGATGATCCGTCATTGGCTATCGAATGGCCTGTTACAAGGCCCATTCTTTCAGATAAAGATGGCGCATATCCAACTCTGAAGGAAATCCCTCCGGAAGAACTGCCTGCCTTTAATGCAAGGCAATCAGGATGATAAAACAAGGCTTACCACGCACATGGCGGCTATTGCCTCCCCTCTTCCAACAGCGTCCACGCCCTCCATGGTCGTTGCCTTGATGTTGACACGTCCGGGTTCGATGTCAAGGAGCATCGCGATATTGGCCTCCATGGCTCTGCAATAAGGGGCCAGCTTAGGGGCTTCGGCCAGTATCGTGGCATCCAGGTTGTTGACAGAAAAGCCCTTTTCACGAATCATTTCAATGGTTTTTGTCACAAACACTGTGCTCGAAATGTCCTTGAACCTGGGATCCGTATCCGGGAAATGACGGCCAATATCTCCCATGCCGGCTGCTCCCAGCAAGGCATCACACGTTGCATGAAACACAACGTCTGCATCAGAATGGCCCATGAGACCCTTTTTAAAAGGTATGGTCACGCCACCGAGGACGAGCCTTCGGCCTTGTACCAACCGATGCAGATCGTATCCCAAGCCCACGCGCATTTGAAAATTCTCTCTCATCAGATATCAGGGCCGGACCACAGCATCCCACGCATGCAGATGGAGTTCATTTTTTCCATATTCAGATGCATCTGAGCAATCTCCTGCAAGCCGTTCAAGAACTCTGTCATGCCGGCTGACAACATTTTTCCACAAAAACGACCTCATTTTCTCTGCCAGCCGGGTCCGAATTAATTCATACCGCTTATAATCTGAAATTATCAAAAAAAGCTTTTCCATAAGATCATGTCTGTTTTTATAAAGAAAGTGCTCATGGAACTCTTCCGGAAGTATCTCAGGATATGAAAGCCTGTCAGGCAGCAGCGGTACGCATCCCATGATCATTGCTTCTATAACGGAGATGCCGAAGTTCTCCTGCATTGCAGTGCTTATTACAACTGCACCCCGTTTAAGCCATTTCTCATACTCCTCCCGTAAAAGAATATATCCGAACTGAAGGATTCTGTCCTTAAATCTCTCTTCCGCCTGCTTAAAATCTTCAGGTATCAGGCCAAAGTTCTCTCCCATAAGCGCTATATGAAAATCAAGCCCTCTGTCATCGAGATCTTCAAGCACATTGAAAAATATTTTATAGTTCTTGTCAAACCCCCATCTGTGGTTCCAAACAATGAGGGGAGGATCTGTCTGTTTCTCAGCATCAACATCCCCGTAAGATGGCAGTGTTATGCCAGGGTAGAGGACTCCAGATTTTTCACGGATTTTATCTGCCACCCCTTTAGGCCTGAAGTCACGCCCCCTTTTTAGAAACTCCGGTACGGCATTTAAAAAAGCATCCTTATGCATTTTTGAATTAAACACAACAAGGTCGGCCACAACCGCAGTAGTAATGTTGATTATGCCTAACTGAAAGGCGCCTTTGTCGCCGGGCGGCTGCGGATAAGTCATCTGATTTTCATGGAAATATGCCAGAACAGGTGGGCACGGTAAACCGACAAGTGCCTTGAAATCCGCCAGATTGAAAAGATCGGTGACAATAATACCGTCATATTCTTCAAGCGGGGGGATGTTATCTACAATATGAAGCGCGGCCCCAAGCATACGCCAGCGCCAGTTTTCTCCGGGCATGGACACAATATCAATATCATGCGAGGAGTATGTAGACAGTCCGTTCACAAAAAGCGCGTGCGAACCCTGACAGTATGTTTCTAGAAAAAGGTACTTCAAAACGGTTCACCTCAGATCATGACACACCTGGACTAACTCACCTTGTTTCTTAATGATTTATGGCGCTTTTTTTATCAGGAACGAGCCCCAAAGTAAAGCCTAAAGCCCTAACTCAACATGTATCATATTTGACGTTGCCGTGGATTGGGGATTTCAGGATTTGTCATGTCGTCCAATTCGTGCTATCAGAAAATCACTTCGTAAGCTGCAATGGAGAGGAGTTTTCATGAAACCTGTTGCACTGATTATACGTGATGGCTGGGGCTATCGCAAGGAGAGTGAAGGAAACGCCGTCAAGGCGGCAAAGACACCCAATGTGGATTCCTATCTGGCAGATTATCCATGGACGCTGATCCATGCCTCAGGAGAGCCTGTAGGGCTGCCCCCTGGCTACCAGGGATCGAGCGAGGTGGGTCACCTCAACATGGGCGCAGGGCGCATCGTCATACAGGAGCTTAAGCGCATCAACGACGGAATGGTGGACGGCTCCTTTTTTCAAGCAGAGCACTTCAAAGCCCTGCTCCAAAACTGTAAGACAAACGACTCAAGGCTCCACCTCATGGGTCTATTGCAGGACGAAGGCGTTCACGCTCACTGTCATCAATTGTTCAAAATCATGCATACGGCCACAAAGAGCGGTGTGGGGGAGATTATTGTTCACGTCTTCACCGACGGTCGCGACACACCGCCCCGTTCCACACTTGAATATCTCCATCAATTGAATGATGTCATGAATGACGTAGGCAACTGCCGTGTGGGTACCCTCATGGGCCGATACTACGGCATGGACCGTTCAAAAAACTGGGATCTCACCAGCACTGCTTTCGAGTGTATCGTAAACGCCACGGGTCGCAAGGCTCAAAGCCCGGAAAGTGCTGTTGAGGAGTCTTACGCAAAAGACAAGACACCCGATGGCATTGAGATGTTTGACGAGTATATCACTCCCTGTGTGGTTGGCGACTACCGTGGAATCAGCGATGGTGACTCTGTACTCCACACGAACTTCAGACAGGATCGTGCCATTCAGCTTTCCATGGCCTTTGTTGAGGATGACTACCCGGGAAATCGCTCACGTCGCCCTGATTGCCTGTATGTTGGCCTTACCCGATATTATGACGAGTTTCCGTGTTTCATCCTTGGAGCGATGGGCTCTGCAGGTGGCATGAAAAACCTCCTCGGTGAAGTGATCAGCAACAGGGGCTTAAAGCAACTACGCCTGGCCGAGACACAGAAATTCCGCCACGTCACCAGCTTCTTTAACGGCAAGTCCACGCATCCCTATCCAGGGGAGGATCAGGTTGAGATAAAGAGCCAGTATGACCCGGCCACATTCGCGTCCCACCCGCAGATGAATGCCCACGATGTGCGAGACAGGTTTCTTCAACTCGTTAAGGATGGGAGTGAATATGCGCTTATCGTCATCAACTTCGCCAACTGCGATATGGTAGGACACACTGGTGACATGGCTGCCGCAACCAAGGCCGTCGAGGTGGTTGACGAATGCGTCGGGGACTGCATCAAACGACTACTTGAACTGGATGCCGAAATCTTGCTTACCGCCGATCACGGAAACGCCGAGGAAATGATCGATCCAAAGACCAAACGTGTGAAGACCAGCCACACCCTTAACCCCGTTGAGCTAATCTATATCAGTAGCAAGGCCACGGGTAATAAGCTCAAACCAGGAGGTAAGCTGGCCGACATTGCCCCCACGATACTCAAACTCATGAACATTGACATTCCTCCTGAAATGACGGCCACACAGTTGATCGAGGGCTAAGCGTTGGGTCATATTTTCCTTGACAACCAGTTCCTTTTTACGCATGTTATCATATATGTCATTTTTATGTCATTCATCGAAAGGAGTAGAAAATGACAAATGCACAGAAAAGCAAAGTCGTTGCCAAGAGAACAGGCGCTGTCGCGAAAAAGACGACTAACAAAAAGCCAACATCAAAAAAGGCGGATACGATGAGCGTCGGCATCAAAAAAGAATATCTCAAGGGCAGAGATATGTGCAAAGTGACATTAAGGTTGCCAAGGATCGCCGCCCCTGACGCCAAGAACGTATGCATCGTAGGGGATTTCAACAATTGGAGTGTTTACGCCAATCCCATGAAGAGGCTTAAAAATGGGGGGTACACCATTACGCTTGAGCTTAAGCCAGGAAAGGAATATCAGTTTCGTTATCTCATCGATGAGTCAAAGTGGGAAAATGATTGGAATGCAGACAAATACGTGAAAAGCCCTTTCGGAGACAGTGATAACTCAGTTATCGTAGTTTAAAGTAATGTCTTATTTGCCCAGGAGAGCCTCCGCCATTTTCAGATCTTCAGGCGTCGTAATCTTGATGTTGCCAGGGTCACCAGGTATCACCTTAACTACCTCGCCGCACATCTCAACCAATTCGGCGTCGTCGCTACCCGCGTAATCTTCCTTCTGTGCGGCCACATGGGCGCCCAGTAAAAGATTGTAATGGAAAGCCTGCGGGGTCTGGGCCATACGGATCATGTGGCGTTTCATGGTAACGACCACACGGTCCTCGTCATCTATGGTTTTCACAGTATCACTTGCCGGCAAGGCAAGGATGCACCCCCCGTGTTTTTCTGCTGTCTTGACACACTGCGTTATTTT
>DAOUWN010000067.1 GCA_030667105.1 Deltaproteobacteria bacterium | reverse complement strand
GAGTTCCTTGACCTCGGAGAGCTTCTTTGAAAGATTGGCTGAAAGGACCTCCTTCCAAAAGGAACCATAATCAGCAAAACCTGCCTGAAATTTGTCATAAAGCCGCTCGATGTTCACGTCAACCGGGGGAGGCATCTCCATCTCACCCAATCCGAACCCAAAAATGGCCGTTGGTTTGCTCCATCTGACCTCTTTCCAGAAAGGGCAGCCGTCTATCATCATATCAAAGATAGTTCCTACGACCTGCACAAACATCGGACCCAAAGACTCCCCCGGATCTTTTGGTTTGTGAACTTTGGGTCGTCCCATGAAAGACTGGCAAATTGACTTGCCGTGACACATAGCTATGGTCGACATCCATATGTCAATGCCGAATGCCGCTATGGCCGGCGTCCAATTCTCGTGCGACAGATAAATCTCGGCCAGTTCACCGGAAAAGCCGAAGTCGCCGCCAATAGGTTGACGCACCCTGCGGCCATATAGCGCACGTGTCATGGGATATGCAATATTGTTGGTAATGGTTCCGTCATACTTGTGTCGCACATAAAGGGGTGCAACAAAGCTGAAGTCTTCAAAAAGGGGTTCTCCCAGGTTTTTTATCCACCGTGGGGTTATGCTCTTAAGATCCGCATCTACCACAACAATGGCCTGTGCACCCAGATCACAGCTCTTTCGGAACAGATTTTTGAGGTTGTTTCCTTTTCCTGTGACCCCTGGCGGCGTTGATAGGTATATCTTCGGAACTTCTGTGGGTGTGTTCATGAAGGCCTCGCGGGTGCCGTCTTTGGAATCATTGTCACAGTTAATGATTACGCTGTTCTTGCTCCCGAAATACTTGACAAGACCTTCGCTTGCTTTCTGGGTAGGGAAAGAAATGAGGTCTGCTTCATTGTACGAAGGTATGCCCACAATCAGGTCAGCAGCTTGAACATCGTGCGGATTCTCTTCTATATGCATCATCCTCCCCCTTGTGACACCGGCCCTGTCTCCAGCAGAAAATCAAAAAAACCATGGCATTTTGAAACGTATTAATATTATATATGAAAGCATAGGTCAACTGTTCATAGGCAAATCCGACATGAAAAAAATTGTGGTTTTTACAGACCTGGATGGAACTCTGATCGATCATGACACTTATGAGTTTGATGATGCCCGGGCGACCTTGGAGTGGCTCAGGCAAAAATCCATCCCCGTGATAATCTGCAGCAGCAAGACACGACTTGAGATCGAAGTGTTTTGTCTCCGCATGGGCCTCAGAGCCCCCTTTATCGTAGAAAACGGGGCTGCAATTTTTGTTCCGAAGGACATCCTGAATTTGACAGAAAAGGGGTTTGTTGAAAAGGGATCTTATCAGGTGATGGAACTAGGCGTGCCCTACGGTGTGTTGTGCGACACCTGGAAGGAAATAAAGGATGAAGGGAAGTTTAGAATGAGAGGGTTTTCCGAAATGACGATTGAAGAGATTAGCGCCCATACTGATCTTCCCCTTGAGGAGGCCCGATTGGCTGCCATGCGTGAGTATTCCGAACCGTTCCTCTTCCATGATACTGCTGAAACACTTCAGCTCATTGAAGATCTCTTTCATAAGAAGGGGCTGCGGATTACCAGGGGAGGTCGCTTTTACCACTTGATGGGCCAGAACGACAAGGGGAAGGCAGTGCAAATCGTGAGAAAGCTGTATGAACAGACATGCCCCGGCACGAAGCTGATGAGTATCGGACTGGGAGACAGCGCCAATGATATCCCCATGCTCATGAATGTAGACATACCCGTTGTAATCAGAAAAAAAACAGGAGAATGGGAATCCATCCAGGGGGGTGCCCCTGTTATCTATTCGGACAAACCAGGCCCCAGAGGATGGGCTGAAGCGATTGACCGGATTCTATCATGAACCTCTTGGACCGGTGTGATTGCCAATAGTTGCGGCAAAAGGCCTTTGGGCGGACAGAATTGATGTTGATATTTGTGTTGTCCTATACTAACTCGTAGGAAATATTTTTGAACAAGATTGACGGTCTCGTAAAAAGTCGAAAAACACCTCTTTCTGTCATTCCGGCGAAAGCCGGAATCCAGTTTATTCAGCTAGTTACAAAGGCTATGGACTCCGGTTTTAACCGGAGTGACGACTTTTTACGAGATTATCAAGATTAGATGTGTCCGCGAATGACGGGGGACACAGGACAATTGCGAAGTCTACGGCAGGTAAGGGATTAGGCTTGGACAGGTCGAAAAACAAGGGTGACAATCAAACATCCTCAAAGACAGACCGTGAGTACTGGACGCTGACAAGCTGGGTCAAGGGTTGGTCAGATGTCATGCTTGCCCCTTTTGCCCGTCTGTTGGTGCGCCTGGGAATTCAACCCAACCTTCTGTCCATGATCGGTTTCTTTGCCGCATCCGCTGCCGGCGCGATGGTGGCAACAGACCATGTTTTTCTTGGCGGCTTGTTGTTTCTCATCTCTGGCCCTTTTGATGCCTTGGACGGAGCTCTGGCCCGAGCAGCAGGCCTTGAGTCACGGTTCGGCGCCTTCCTCGACTCCTTTATGGACCGATATTCAGAGGCAGCGGTTCTGTTCGGCATCCTGTGCTGGTCCACCTTTCGTGGTCATCACACGTTGGTGTTGCTCACATTCTTGACCCTCGTGGGCTCGGTCATGGTCAGTTACACCCGCGCCAGGGCCGAGGGGCTTAACATCTCCTGCAAGGTGGGGCTTTTCACCCGTTTGGAACGTTTTGTTGTGTTAACCATCACACTCCTTAGCGGACAACTCCTAATCGGGCTTGCGCTCCTTGCCTTCTTGACAAATTTTACCGCCCTTCAGCGTATGTTTCACGTCTATAGGCAGTCGCTCCAGCAGTAGTCTCGTTTTGTTCAGAATGGAAATCTGCGTCTTGTGGGCGTGGTGAGAGACAATTGGCTCTGCCGGAGAAAAGGCTTCGGAGTATTGGACTGCCACACCCCGGGCAAGAGCCTGTTGACAAATCCAACCAGTTCAGTTTTAATGCTTTTATCTAAAAATGCCCAGCTTTCAGTATTGATGAGACAGGGGTGCCAATATGTATTCGAGAATGCTCGTCCTGCAGTTTCCAAAGACAGAGGTGGAAAAGCCAATTGTCTGTTTCCTTGCCACTGATTTTAATCTCACATTCAATATCCTCAAAGCGACCATACTGCCGCGCAAAGAAGGTATCATGGTCATGGAGCTGTCAGGGGCGAGAAAGGACTTTAACAGGGGGATTCGATATCTAAAAGATCGCGGAGTACACATACAGCCCGTTGGCCAGGACATCCACCGCAATAAGAACAAGTGTACCCATTGCGGGGCCTGTACGGCAGTCTGTCCCACCGGCGCCTTGTCCATTAACCGGCCTGAGATGAGCGTTGTCTTTAATCACAATAAATGCAGTGTATGTGGTCTTTGTGTCCCAGCCTGTCCCCCCCGGGCCATGGATATCAGCATCGTTGGAAACCCAATCGTAAAATGAAAAAAACTGTGGCCGTTGCCCTGAGCGGCGGCCTCGACTCCGCCATTTCAGCAGCCCTTCTCAAGAGACAAAACTACCAGGTCATCGGACTTTATTTCCATACGGGTTATGAATCTCCTCCCGGCGATTTGACTCCGCCTGCGCCGTTATCCGGTTCCGGTGCTTGGGCACAGAGGGCTGCGGAGCAAATCGGCATTCCCCTTGAAGTGATCGATTGTTCGGTGCCTTTCGAAAGGGAAGTTGTGCGCTACTTCATCGGCGCCTACCGATCAGGGCAGACGCCAAATCCGTGTGTGGTGTGCAATCAGCGTATCAAGTTTGGCGTTATCCTGGAAAAGGCCAAGGCCCTTGGCGCCTCAGCGCTGGCAACGGGCCACTATGCCGGAATCCGCAAGGAGACGAAGGGACAGCTTTGCCTCTTAAAGGGTGTGGATCAGGCCAAAGACCAGTCCTATTTTCTTTCTCGCCTGACCGAAGAACAGTTGAGCCAGGCTATGTTCCCGTTGGGAACCCACACGAAAAAAGAAGTCAGGGAGATGGCCAAAGCATGGCAATTAACATCCTTTGCCAGAGGAGAGAGTCAAGAACTCTGTTTTGTTCGCACCCCCAGCTATAGGGACTTTCTTGCCAATCTGGGAGGATTTGTCTCCAAGCCCGGAGCGATTGTCAACGCAAGGGGTGACATACTGGGTCGTCACCAAGGTCTCCACGCCTACACCATAGGACAGCGCAGGGGGATTGGGATACCCGGACCAGAGCCTTACTATATCCTTCTCCTTGACAATAGACAGAACCGGCTTGTTATTGGACCAAAATCAGAATTGGCAGACACTGAATGCACAGTTACCCATATCAACTGGATCGGCATTGAACCTCCGGACAAACCTTTGGCTGTCAAGACCCGCATCCGGTATCGCCACAAAGAGGCAGGCTCCATCCTTACTCCTCTTGGCCGGGACAGGGCCAAGGTCTGCTTTTCTGAGCCCCAGTATGCAATAACGCCCGGCCAGGCTGCTGTTTTCTATCAAGGCGAAAGAGTTCTGGGCGGGGGGTGGATTGCCCCGTGAAATTCTTCACCATCGCGACCCTGGGATGCAAAGTCAATCGCTATGAATCAGAAGCGATTTCCGAACAGCTTGAAGACCGGGGGTGGCATTCCGTAGACAAAGGAGTCAGAGCCGATCTTTGTATTATCAACACCTGCACGGTCACTGGAAAAGCAGCCATGCAATCCAGGCAGGCCGTGAGAAAGAACATACGGAGCCATCCAGGGGCCCTCGTCATAGTCACTGGCTGTTACGCCCAGGTGGCCCCAGAGGTCTTCTCTTCGATTTCCGGCGTGCATCATGTGATTGGCAATGACTCAAAAAACATGATCCCGCGACTGACCGAACAGCACGAGAACTACAGCTTGACCCTGGTTGAAGATATTTCGGCTCCTCGCACCTTTCAAGACCTTCCCATCACCAGATTCGGGAATCGCACCCGTCCCTTCGTAAAAATCCAGGATGGTTGCGATGCCTTTTGCAGCTACTGCATTATCCCTCATGCCAGGGGGCGTAGCCGGTCTCTGAGTCCTGAGATCGTTGTTGAGAGGATAGAAAGGCTTAGAAACCACGGCTATTCCGAAGTTGTGCTCTGTGGCATCCATATGGGCCGGTACGGACAAGATCTTTCCCCTGCGACCTCGCTGACCGATCTCATTTGCTCTATCGACGGTTCCCGGGGCGTTCAACGTTTGCGTTTGAGTTCCATAGAACCAATGGAGCTATCAGAAGACCTCATCGGGCAACTGGCAGCCTCTGAGCACATTTGTCCTCACTTGCACATCCCGCTGCAGAGTGGAGACAATGATGTGCTTAAGTGGATGAACCGACCGTATGGCGCGGAGTTTTACAGAGACCTGGTGTTGCACGCAGTCAATAAGATGCCTCATGCAGCCATAGGAGTTGATGTGATGGTCGGGTTTCCGGGAGAGACCGAAAGGGCCTTTGAAAACACATGCCGCCTGATCGAAGAACTGCCCATTGCGTATCTTCATGTTTTTCCGTTTTCCGTGCAGAAGGGAACTGCTGCTGAAGGACTGAGAAATCGAGTCTTGCCCGAAACAACCAAGAAGAGATGTCAATATCTGCGCGAGATTGGACAAACCAGGCGCAGGAAGTTCTCAGAGAAGTTCATCGGCTCAACATTGGAGGTGTTAGTTGAGGGAAAACGGGACAGGAGAACCGGATATCTCAAGGGCTTGACAGAAAACTACATCCCTGTTCTCTTAGAAGGAAGCGACGGTTTGTTCCATCAGATAGTTGAAGTTAAGCTTGACAGAATCAAGGACGGCATGGTTTTTGGGAAGCGCCTGTCCGGCGGATTCGATATTCAATAAGGAGGACCTCCATGAACTGGTATATGTTTGTTCTCGGGTCATCGGTCGGCAAGAAGATGCTGATGGCCGTCACCGGGCTATGCCTGATCGGTTTTCTGGCGGTGCACCTGCTGGGCAATTTTATGGCGTTTGCGGGCGCCGATGCCTTTAATGGATACGCGGCCAAGCTGCATTCGCTGCAACCGTATTTGACCATTTTTAACATCGGGCTTGCGACTCTGGGACTTGTTCACATTGTGATCGGCACAATTCTCTTTTTCGAAAATCTGAAAGCCCGGCCGACAAAATACGACGTGTACAAAAACCCCGGAGGCAGGACAATCGGATCCAACACCATGCCGTACACTGCGGTGTTGATTCTGGCGTTTATCATCTTGCATCTGCTCAAATTCACGTTCGTCGATAAGTCCGCTACACCCATTTTTCAGCTGATATCCACAACTTTTGCCAACCCTTTGTGGGTTCTAATGTATGTGGTGGCGATGGTTATCGTCGCCGTGCACATCAGCCACGGATTCTGGAGCCTGTTCCAGACCTTCGGCGTCAATCACCCCCGCTACATGCCGCTGATCATGAACCTGGGGCTTATCGTGACGTTCGCATTCGGCATCGGTTTTGCCAGTCTGCCCGTTTACCTGTATTTGATTCAATAAGGAGAATTCTACCATGCAACAGCTTGATGGAAAAATCCCGGGCGGTCCGCTTGCTGAGAAGTGGGATCGTCATCGCATGGAAATGAAGCTGATCAGCCCGGCCAACCGTCGCCGGTTCAATATTATTGTCGTGGGTACTGGCCTGGCCGGCGCTTCGGTTTCCGCCAGCCTGGCCGAGATGGGCTATAACATCAAGACATTCTGTATCCAGGACAGCCCGCGACGGGCGCACAGCATTGCCGCTCAGGGTGGGATTAACGCCGCCAAGAATTATGCCAATGACGGCGACAGCATCCGGCGGCTCTTTGTGGATACCGTCAAGGGCGGTGATTTTCGCTCCCGGGAGTCCAACGTTTACCGTCTGGCGCAGGTCAGCAACAACATTATCGACCAGTGCGTGGCGCAAGGTGTCCCCTTTGCACGGGAGTACGGCGGGCTCCTGGCCAACCGGTCTTTTGGCGGGGTCCAGGTATCCCGCACCTTTTACGCCAGGGGGCAGACCGGGCAGCAGCTCTTGCTGGGCGCGTACGGGGCCTTAAGCCGTCAAATTGCCGACGGACAGGTGAAAATGTTTCCACGCCACGAAATGATGGACCTGGTGGTGGCCAACGGCCGGGCCCGGGGTATCATCGCCCGCAATTTAGTTAACGGAGACCTCGAAGCCCATGCAGCCGATGCCGTCCTGCTGTCCACCGGCGGCTACTCCAATGTCTTCTACCTGTCCACGAATGCCATTTCGTGCAACGTCAGCGCCATCTGGCAGGCCTATAAAAAAGGCGCTTTTTTTGCAAATCCCTGTTTTACCCAAATCCACCCCACCAGTCTTCCGCACGTCAGCAGTCATCAAACCAAGCTGACCCTGATGAGTGAAAGCTTGCGCAATGACGGGCGAGTGTGGGTTCCAAAAAATCCGGGCGATAAACGCCCGCCGAACGATATCCATGAAAACGAGCGAGATTACTATCTGGAAGAGAAGTATCCGAGTTTCGGCAACCTTGTTCCCCGGGATGTGGCTTCCCGCAATGCCAAGCAGCAGTGCGATGCCGGTAAAGGGGTAGGACCAACGGGACGCGCCGTGTATCTGGATTTTAACCAGGCTATTCAACGCGACGGCAAAGAAGTTATTACCCGCAAGTATGGCAACCTGTTCGATATGTATAACAACATCATCGATGAAGATCCCTATGAAACGCCGATGATGATTTATCCTGCCGCGCATTACACTATGGGCGGCCTGTGGGTGGATTACAACCTAATGAGCAATGTTCCCGGTCTTTTCGTCCTTGGTGAAGCCAACTTTTCGGATCACGGGGCCAATCGCTTGGGCGCCAGCGCCCTCATGCAGGGCCTGGCAGACGGCTACTTTATCTGTCCATATACCCTGGCCGGGTACCTGGGAGAGGCGGGCAATTCGGATGTGGGCCCGGATCATGCTGCATTTAACGAGTCGATTCAGGAGGTGCAGACCGGCATCGAAAAACTGCTCTCCATCAAAGGCAAGCGCACGGTGGAAGACATTCACCGCGAATTGGGCCGGGTCATGGAAGATAACGTCGGGCTGGCCCGCAACGAGGCCGGCCTTAAAAAGGCGATCGAGCAGATCCGGGGGATACGCGCGGAATTCTGGGAAAATGTCAAGGTCGCCGGCCCTGCCAACACGTACCGGCTGAATCTCCAAAAGGCCTGTCGTCTGGCCGACTATCTCGAGCTCGGCGAACTGATGGCGGTCGATGCGTTGGAATGTAAAGAATCCTGCGGCTGCCACTTACGTGAGGAATCGGAAAGCGAAGAGGGCGAGGCCATCCGCGATGACGATAATTTCTGCAACGTGTCAGCCTGGGAGTACAAAGGTGATGGAGTGGAACCCAAGCTTCACGAAGAACCCCTTGTATTCGAAAATGTCGAATTAACCCAAAGGAGTTACAAATAATGAGCGAGCACAAAACGATCAACATCACCCTGAAAGTCTGGCGCCAGTACGGTCCGGAGGATCGCGGCCGGTTTGAAACCATTGCGGTCGAGGGCGTTGATACCTACAGTTCGTTTCTGGAAATGCT
>DAOUWN010000280.1 GCA_030667105.1 Deltaproteobacteria bacterium | reverse complement strand
TCTGTTGTCCGTAACGCCCTCATATAGTGACCGTTCAGGGTTCAGAGGTTCAGGGTTCAGAAGTTTAACCTTGAACGGTAACGTTGTATCCACCTGCTCACTTTCCCACTTTCTTCTCACTCTCTACTGCCTACTCTCTACTGACCACTGACCACTTCAGCCTGTTTCCCCCACCCGCCGCCTAGTGCGCGGTGCAGGGTGACACGGTTGGTCAGTATGGCCATATCGACTAAGACCAGATTGTCCTCGGCATTGAACCGCACTGTCTGGGCCACAAGTACCGTTAGATAATCAGCGAGGCCCCGTTGATAGCGTTGTTCGGCCACTTCCTGAGCGGCCCGAGCCTCCATGAGAAAACTCAGGATCAGGTCTCGCCGTTCCAACTGTTCCTTGCGAGTCAGAAGGGCTTTTTCCACCTCGGAAAATGCCGTCAATATTGTCTTTGCGTATTCGCACAGGCCCTGCTGGTATCTTGCCTCTGCAGCCTTTTGGCCTGCCTTTAATTTGCCCGCGTCAAAGAGTGGTTGCACCAAACCCATGGCAATGTTCCACAACTGGCTGTCAGGCCGGAATAGCTTATTCAGTTGGTCACTGGAATAGCCAAAGCTCCCTGTCAAGGTAATGCGGGGGAACCGGTTGGCCTTGGCTATGCCCATTTGGGCACTTAGGGCCATCAATCCGGCCTCTGCAGCCCTGATGTCCGGCCGGCGCAACAAGAGATCAGAGGGAAGACCGGGCGGCACCGGAGCCAGGCGCTTGAAATAGTCTTCCGGTTGGGATCTGGGCGGTCGTGTTTTCGGAAACTGTCCGAGCAGCACGGCCAGTTTCTGCTGGGTGATCCCCATTTCCTGACGAAGGGCCGGCAGGCCGGTCTCTGCCTGGGCCAAGGTGCGACGGGCCTGCCTTAAATCCAGGATAGTGGTCAGGCCCCGTTCGTAACGACCTTCGACCAGAGACAGGCTGCGTCGATAGTTCTGAATGCCCTTGGTAGTTATCTGGATTCGCCGCTCCAGGGACTCCATCTTCAGATAGAGGCTGACCGTCTCGGCCACAATGGTTTGAGCCACGGTCCGGCGATTTTCCTCTGCCTGCAAGAGATTTGCCCTGGCCGCTTCCTGGCTTCGCGCCAACCGACCCCACAGGTCCAATTCAAAGGAAGCGGGCAACGTGAGGCTGTAACTTTCAGTTTCTCTCTTTATGGAAGTCCCTGAGATGGAAGTCGTTGCCGGTTGGCGTTGCCGTTGGCCTTGACCCTGAAGGTTTATGGTGGGAAAGCGGTCGGCCCTGGCCTGGACGAACTGAGACCTTACTTCCAGAATTCTTGCTGTGGCCTTCTTGATATCCAGGTTATTCTTGAGCGCTTCCTCTACAAGGCGATTCAGTTCTTCGTCGCCATAGATCTCCCACCAATGTTCTTCAGGACGTGGCGTAAGCATCCCTGTCGGCCCGTGCTGGTACGACCCCGGCATGTCAATACCGGTGTCAGGCCGGTGGTAATCCGGCCCTACCTTCATGCATCCGCTTGATACCGGGAGCGCCGCCAAGGCCACAACAAGACAAAGTAGGATACGGTTCACCGGCACCCTTCCTTTTCGAGGCCGCCCAGCCCTTTAAGGGAAAATTCCACGATGTGTTTTACCAACCGGTTCTTAAAGGCTGCATCGTATTCGCGTCCGGTGATACGGCTGATTGCCACCCGTGCAAAGTTGAAGTAAAGCACCATGGAAAATATACTTAAGATGTTCAGCAGCACCTGCTCCCTTCTCAGCCCCTTGGGCATAGCCGGACGCAACATGCTGGCCAACTCTTCAAAAAACGGCCGCATGACCTCGTCGGCCACGATCTCAAAGGCCTCAGTAGGCTGGCCCAACTCTCTTGTCATAAGCTGGAAATGGCGCTGGCGCTCTTCATCCGATAGCGGCCCTTTCAAAAAGGCCTCGGCAAGGGCTTGAGCTACCGTTGTCGGCGAAGGATGGCCTTGAGCGGCCAGAGATCTCCTGAAATGCTCTTGCAGGCGCATGGCCCTGGGGACCCAGCGGGCGCGAAAAACCTCTACGTAAAGATTTCCCTTATTCCCAAAATGGTAATTTACGGCCGCAAGATTACAGCTTGCAGCACAGGTGATCTCTCTGACACTGACTGCGTCAAAACCTTTCTGCGCAAAAAGGGCTTCGGCCTCATTAAGGATGCGATCTTTAGTCAAGTCATGATTGTCTTTTCGGATAGTCATCGCGCCGGCTCCATTTTGTCTAACAAACATTTATATCAAACGATCGTTTTAATGTCAAGCGCTTTTTTGCCGGGACTTTGAGTCGCCCATGTCCTTGATCTCGGGAACGCTTAACTTTCCTTTTCCTAATCCGGACAAGCCGGAACAAAAAAGCTATGCGGAACTCTTTCAAGTGAAACAGAGCCAGTGCAAGGAGTTTCTTACTTTTGAAGCCGGTTGGTGGAAGGCTGATGTGAAAAAGATAAGAGAAATGGGGATAAACGTTACGGACTTGTGTGAAAGATACTGCCGTGTGACACATATCAAGGTGCCATTCCCCTTGCTTGTTGACTACGATCTGTTATGTAGGAGTGGATGATTTCGATTGTTGTCACTGTGACGGCTTCGTAGAGACCCCTTTGTGAAGGGCTTTTTGCGGTTTCATCGACTTCGCCTTTTTAGTCTGCTCCTCGATTTGTTGGTGGATGAGCTTTTTTCGGGACCAGCGCTCAAGCGTTCCGATCATGCCGCACTCGTAGGCCCGATCAACTCGTTCCTCCTCCTGTTTCAGGCCGTTGGGGGTTCGCATGGCGACCCGGATGCAGGGCGTTGCCAACGGGCATTTCATGCAGTCGGGGGGTGTGGTCCTAAACCCTTCTTCGCCCATGGGAAAAACCGTGTCCAGATGTCCAAAACACTCAGGGCGATCTGTTGTCTCATCAACCATTTCTCTTTCCATTTTGTAAGTTCTCAATAACCTTCATCCCCCGACGCTTATGGCAACCGCGTTACTCGAACCTTTCGAGATGCTACTCCATTTTTCTCTTGACATGGCCTGGAATCTATTACAGTATACAACACTAGAGTTGGAGAAAAAAGTATGAAATCCGGAAAACACGCGCAAATGGCATTATTTTACTTTGGCTATTATTATTGGTTCTTTGGACCGGTCGGCCCGGGGCGCGTAAGGAGGACTAGGCAATAGCCAATCCATAGAAAACCTTAAGCCGCGG
>DAOUWN010000147.1 GCA_030667105.1 Deltaproteobacteria bacterium | reverse complement strand
CGGTAGAGGTTTCCCAGTTCCCCCCTTGCCTTCAAGGGTCCCACAACTTCATCTCTCACGGTGGCCATGGCGCTCTCCAAAGGTATTTCCGTTGGGTGGATCACTTTAATCGTAATGGCCCGTTCCGAATCGATGTGGTTAATCTGCGTCGGCCCCTCCTCCAGGCGGATATCAGCCAATGATCCAAGGGTGACCCTTTCTCCCCCGGGCGCCTGTATAAGCAGGTTGGCCAGATCTTGTGTTCGCTCAAGCCTCCCCTCTTCTCCTCTTACGATCAGGTCGACCTCATCGCCGTGAATGCGGTAGTTGCTCGCCGTGGCGCCATCCACAAGGGCATCGACTGTGATGCCGAGGTCCGCAGTCGTCATGCCCAGGCGGGTAAGACGGTCCCGGTTAGGAATAAGGCGCATTTCCGGATTCCCCAGATCCAGGCCCGGAATCGGGCGCACTTGAGCCCCGGGGATGAGTTGCGTCACCTGGCCGAAGATTTGTTGTCCCATGGCAATGAGGCGCTCCAGCTCCGGACCCTTGATTTCTATCTCGATCGATCTTCCCCCGCCAATGCCGGTGGCAAACAGACTGGGTTGCTGCACAATGGCAATCATGCCCGGGATTTTTCTTAACACACTATATGCGTAAGGAAGCAGTTCTCCAGTTCTCTCCTGGATCTTTGAGACAATCCCCATGAAGACTTGCTGGCCCCAGGCTACGTAGAAAAAGTTCTTTACCGGAGGAAGGCCCAAGCTGGCAGCAACCTCGCTCTTTTTCTCATGGTCGATAAGAGGCAAGATATCCTTTTCAACCACTTCTGCTATATGTTCGAGCTCTTGGAGATTGTATCCGGGCGGGGGCAAGAGAATCCCGAAAAGGATTTCCCGGTTTCCTTGCGGCAGATATTCCGTTTTCGGCATGAGGAACCAGGCCATGCCAATGGCAAGACCAGTCATCAAAACAACCAAACCGAGGCGTGCCGAAATCCTGCCGCATGTCCAGTAAACAAATTGCGTGATTGCATTGGTAAAGGCTGTTGCCAGGCGATAAAAAAACCACGACTTGCGAGAGGGTTCGATGCGCTGCACTTTACCCAGGATCTTTGAAGAAAGGGTCGGGATCACGGTCATAGACACCAGCAAACTGAGCCCCACAGCGCTACTTATGGCAATGGCAATGTCTCTGAAAAGTTGCCCGGCCTCTTCCTCAACAAAGATAATGGGGACAAAGACAGCGATAGTTGTGAGAGTGCTGGCCAGCACTGCCCCCCAAACCTCCACTGTGCCATCATAGGCGGCTTGCACGCGGGACTTGCCCATTTCACGATGACGAAATATATTTTCAAATACGACAATGGAGTTGTCTACCACCATGCCTATGGCAAAGCTCATCCCGGCCAGACTGACCACATTGATATTCCTTCCAAAGAGGGTCATTACGAGAAAGGTCCCAACGATGCTGATCGGGATGGCGAGTGAGACAATCAAGGTGCTGGTCACGTTTCGCAGAAATACCAGGAGCACGATCACTGCCAGGGTTCCCCCGATAAGGATGTTTTGTTTCACCAGCCGGATGGCGCTGTAAATATAGCTTGTCTCATCATAGATGCGCACGAGGCTAAGGCCACGATCCTTCAGGATTCCATGGTTGAGTTCGTCAAGGGCCTCTGTCAGGTTCTTCATTACCACAAGCACGTTCGAACCGGTTTCACGCACCGCGTTCATGACAATCGTGGGGGTTCCCTCATGCCGCACAACCACGTCGATATCTTCATGGCCCAGCGAAACACGGCTTATGTCCCCAACTGTGATGGGAGCTCCGTTGACCCTCTTGATGATGACACTTGCCACATCTTCAGGGGTCTTATACTCACCCACAGTGCGGGCAATATAGCGGCGTTTCCCCTCATCAAAGTCGCCGGCGCTTATGTTCTTGTTTTCCACATCCAGAGCCCGGATGAGCTCCGGGATGGTGACGTTCCTGGCGGCCAGGGCGTCGGAATCCACGATTACCTTAAGTTCCCGCTGCTGCCCCCCGTAAATATTGGCCGAAGCCACACCGGAAATCCGCTCCAGGCGGGGTTTTATGTGCTTGTCGCAAAAATCGTATTCATGGCTGAGCGAGCCCTCGTATCCGGGGAGTGCACGGAGGACCATCCAGGCGATTGCTGATTCGTGCCTCCCACCTGACTTGATGGTCGGCTTGTCCATATTGGCAGGGTATTTTTTCACCTGGTCCAGCTTGTTGGAGACCTTGAGCAGGGCCGCATCCGGATCTGTGCCGACCTCGAACATCAGATTGATATAGGCAAGGCCGTCACGGCTTTCGCTTTTCATCTTGTCGAGACCCTCAAGGTTCTTGAGCTCATCTTCTTGCACATCGATGATCTCACGTTCAACCTCCAGGGGGCTCGCTCCGCGCCAGACCGTTTCGACCGAAATCTCCGGTGTGTCTACGTTGGGAGTAAGCTGAACGGGAATTCTAAAAAGCGAGATAAGACCAAAGAGCACCAGCAGGATGACCCCGACAGTGACGGTCACAGGCTTCTTTATAGCAGTATCAACAAGTTTCACTTGAGTATCACCACGTGCTGTCCTGGCCGCAGGCGTTCATTGCCGCGTATGACGACCTCATCTCCCGGTGAAAGCTGTCCCTCAACGGCAACATCGCCGTCGTAATATCCGATTATCTGGACATTCACGGGCTGAACCACGCTGTTGGCAACGACAAAGACCAGTCGGTTGGCGCCTGCGGTTACGATCGCGTCCTTCGGCACAAGCAGGGCGTTTTTCGTGCTTCCCAGGTTGAAGGTCGCTCTTGCTTCCATGCCGCTTCTGATCCGAAAGCCCGGGTTGATCAGGCTGACCCGCACGGAAAAAGTCCGGGCGTTAGGGTCTCCTTCAGGAAGAATCGCAGAAATCTTACCAAGAAACGGCTCATTGGATATACTTGTTACTATGATCCGCACCTGTTCTTGGGGGAGAAGCTGTACGACATGCCGTTCCGGCACATCCACCGTTATGCGTATGTGTCCGAGATCGACAAGGGTTACGACTGGCCCGCCTACCGTAATCCACTCTCCCACCTGGGTGTGCTCTTGGGCCACAAAACCCGCAAAAGGGGCGATGACCTTCTTTTTGCGGATG
The DNA here is from genome assembly GCA_030667105.1 of Deltaproteobacteria bacterium. Next base: position 2,915 of record DAOUWN010000147.1, on the reverse strand, counting down.
TCATCTGTAAGAAGTTCAATTTCCGCGTCATTGCGCGCGATTTCCTGCTCGAGGGATTGATGCTGATATAATGCTTCGTCATATTTCCTTGCGGCGATACTATCAGTGTCTTTGAGTTTGGTATAGCGGGCCAGTTCTTTTCCGGCAAAGACCAGATTCGTTCGGACTTTTTCCCTGACTGCTTCGGCTGCTTTTAAGCGAAGTGCGAGATTCGTTGATCTGAGCCTGACGAGGAGTTGTCCTTTTTCGACAAAGTTTCCCTCACGGGCGGGAAATGCCTCGACCAACCCCGGGACCTCGGCCGCGATGGTGCTTCGGGTAATCGCTTCAGCGGTTCCAACCAGGGTTATCTGGTCTGAAACGGCATTTTGGATAACCGGTGCAACCCGAACCGGGACCGGCGGTGGTCCTTGGCTTTTCTTGTCTTCGGCCTGAGCGTGGGCGACTGAACCTAAAAGCGAGCCAGCCAACAGCACTAGTAAGGATGCGCAAGTAGTGAAGTTCATACAATGCCTTTTCCCCATAAACCTATCCTTCCTAAAGCGTAACTTCCCGATAAGGTCAGGGATCTTAGCGCAGTGTTCCAACGTAGCGGTCTTCCAGGAGGTAGTTGGCTATTACAACTCGCTGGATCTCTGATGTGCCTTCATAGATGGTGAAAACCCGGGCATCCCTGTAGAAGCGCTCCACAGGATATTCCTTGGTGTAACCATACCCGCCATGGATTTGCAGCGCTTTGGCCGTAACGCGGTTGACCATTTCAGATGCAAAGAGCTTAGCCATGGAGGCTTCCATGGTGTATCTTTCACCTCTGTCCTTTTTGGCCGCGGCGGAAAAAGTGAGCTGACGGGCGGCCTCCAGTTCTGTAGCCATGTCTGCCAGTATCCAGCGCAGGCCCTGAAATTTTGAAATTGGTTGCCCAAACTGCTCACGTTCCTTGGCATATGAAACAGCCGCATCCAGGGCAGCCTGAGCCACACCCACAGACTGTGCGCCTATGCCTATTCGGCCGCCATCCAAGGCGGTCATAGAGATCTTGAAACCATCTCCCTCTTGACCCAACAGGTTTTGAGCAGGCACCCTGCAGTCTTCGAAAATAAGATCGCTCGTATCAGAGGCGCACAGCCCCATCTTGTCCTCGGTCTTTCCCACCGTAAAGCCCGGCATACCCTTCTCTACAATGAACGCACTGATCCCCTTATGGCGTTTTGTCTTGTCTGTTTTGGCTGTGATGATGGTGACGCCGGCGTTCTTTCCAGAGGTTATGAAACGTTTGGTGCCATTAATGACGTAGTGGTTTCCGTCGCGCACAGCCGAGGTGGCCTGGCTCATAGGATCCGATCCTGCCTGCGGCTCGGTTATGGCAAAAGCGCCGATGACCTCGCCTGCAGCCAGTTGTTTTAAATAGGTTTCTTTTTGTGCTTCAGTCCCAAAGCGATTAATGGTCTCACACACGATAGAGTTGTGGACTGACATGACTACAGCAGTAGAAGCACAAGCATATGCCACCTCTTGAAGGGCCAATATGTAACCAACGGTATCTACCCCCGCACCATTATACTCAGGCGGGACCATCATCCCCATGAGGCCCAGCTCTGCCATTTTCTTCAGGTTTTCGGCTGGAAATTCCTTTGTTCGATCTCGCTCCATGGCCGTGGAGAGAAGAACTTCTCTCGCAAAGTCCCGGACCATGGTTTGAATCATGAGTTGTTCGTCAGTAAGTTGAAAAGACATAGGTTACTCCAGTTCGTCAATGGGTTGCAACAATTACCGACCAGCGGTAGAACCGGTGGTATAAGGAAGGCCCTGAAAAGGGGCCGACGCAATGGTGATTCCCCGGCTGGAAATTCGAATATTGAAGCACGAAATTCGAAACAATATCAAATGACAGAAATTCAAATGACCAAAACGTTTCCGTGCAGTTTTTGATCCCCTTGAGAGAGGGCGGGGCTTGCACGTTTGGGTCATTTGGACATTCGGATTTAGGATTTGTTTCGGATTTTGGTATTCGGATTTCGAATTTTTTCTCTTCCTGAAAACGCTCGAAACGGTGGAGCCTTTTCAATTCTGACCGGCAGAGCCGGTGGATTACTTATGATTTCGCTGAGTTTAGACATTCATTACGGCGTATATATGACAACCAAAAGCTCCGCCTTCTTGTCGCCGACATTCCTCAGTTTGTGCCTGATCCAGGAGTTAAAATGAAGAGATTCCCCCTCTTTTAGATTGTTCACGTGGTCACCCACGGTCACTTCCATATCTCCGGCCAGGACATACACGAATTCCTCTCCTTCATGTTGGTAGCCGACTCCTTTGTGATCCTTCATGGCATCTACTGTCACGCGGAAGGCCTTTAAGTGCTTTTTTTCCGCGCCCGGGGTCAAGGTCGTGTAGGCGTAATTTTCAGTGCGCTTTTCGTAGGCCTTGACGCGGCTTTTAGCCGTTGACACCTGTTCCCTGAGCAAAACGCCTGAATCGATCTCCAGGGCACGAGATATCTGAAGCAGGGTGCCAACTGGCGGCACGACCTTGCCGGATTCGACCTTCTTCAAGTAGTCAATGCTGCAGCCGGTATCATTAGCTACCTGATTCAGGGTGACTTTTTTCTTCTGTCTCGCCTTTTTGATCTTCTCGCCAATGGGCGGTGATTTAACCTGCTTCTTTCTGGGCATACAGAACCTCCTTGGGTGATGCAAATGCCACAAGTGCCAGAAATGCCTAAGGTGCCAAAAGTGAATCAAAAATCATGGTAAAGCCCCGGTTGGTACGCAATAGTTGAGTAGTACTTAGGGCTCGCTCAAAAATAACTTCACATTTTGATGCGCCGATCCATCCCGCCTGGCTGCGTTGCTCGTCGGTTAAATAGCTTGCTATTCGCCCTCCTCGCGCCTTGCCATGCGTGCGCCTCGACTCCT
>DAOUWN010000175.1 GCA_030667105.1 Deltaproteobacteria bacterium | reverse complement strand
GCTCAATGGCCGCCATCCTACCGCAATGCGTGCATCGGTGTATTGACTGCAAATGGACAGTCGGGAACACCCCATGTTTCAGGCTACCAAAGTCTGGGCGCCCCCATGTTTTTTGAGGCGTTTCATGATCGTATCGACCGGTATCTCATCGAATCCACGGGCAGAGCCGTGTTTTTGGAAACCATCCATGCCAGAGATATCCACCGAGCGTTTCAGGCTAACAGTAATACATGGAGTCCTCAGGCAATTTTTCGTGCCAAAGCCATTACGCCGTTTGAAGGGGCAATTCAGCTCGATTTTGTTGATATAGGTCTTCTGCCTGCTTTGAAGGGCATGATCCATGATAAGTTGGATCGCCTGTTGAGGGATATACTCCACGAAGCCATCATTACTTATGAAAGCAATACCTCTGGTGTCAAGCCTGATGAAGCTTTGCTTTTTCGGCTGGTTTTTCGTTTCCTTGCAGCCAAGATTTTTGACGATAGGAAACACCCCGGCGATTGGTCTGCTAATAATGCAAATACCATCATAGATGCGATCCAAAAGTTTTACGGATTCGCAACTCCGGAGACGCAACGGATACTTGAGGAGCCGAACACGCGGCAGATTATTTGGGACAGGTTTCGGGCCGCCTTCAATTTTCAAAACCTTTCTGTGGAAGATTTGGCCTTCATTTATGAAAATACTTTGATACGAAAGGAAACCCGGAAAGAATTTGGCATACACAGTACGCCGTCCAACGTAGCCGAGTTCATTGTAGACCACCTTCCTTTTGAATCACTCCCTCAGGGTAAACGTCACGTTCTGGAGCCTTGTGCAGGCCATGGAGTCTTTTTGGTTGCTGCCCTGCGTCGGCTACGGGAGTTATTGCCTCCTTCATGGACTGACCAGCAAAGACACAAGTACCTGAAAGATCGATTAACCGCCATAGAGGTTGACACCTTTGCCGCTGAGGTGTGTTGGTTGTCTCTGATGTTAGCCGATTATCCGAATCAAGATGGATGGCAAATCGTATCTCAAGATATCTTCGGCACTGATATTCTGGAAAGGCAATCAAAAACCTCGCAAATCGTCCTTTGCAATCCCCCATTTGAAGATTTCACTCTGCAAGAAAGAAATCGCTACGGCGACAAAATCTTGAGCACTCATAAGCCTTATGAAATTCTGCGAAGGGTTCTGGAATATCCTCCGGAAATGCTCGGGTTCGTGTTGCCAAAGTCTGCTATCGTTGGAGGTAGATATGGAGACCTTCAGGATCGCATTGCCCGCACGTATAAACACGTGGAGACCGTGGCTCTACCTGATCGGGTCTTCGCACATTCCGATCAAGAAACCATGTTGGTTCTGGCCTCAGAACACAATAAGGCGACCAAGACAACTGTTTTCACTCGAACGTTTTGGATACACGAGAACGAAAGGGAACCTTTTCTTCAGGGAGGACACTTGCCTGAGGGAATTGTCAAAGTCATCGACCGAGCTGCGGATACTTACTCTACCCCTCTTTGGAATCCTCCCCTTTCAGCGATTTGGGATTACCTCAAGGATAACCCACAGTTAAGAGACGTAGCCGAAATTCATAGGGGGATTGAATGGAATATTCCACTCAGAGAAAACAGAGGCACTCTGATATCATCTGCTCCAAAGCCCGGATTTATGAAAGGACTCGATAAAGTTCCAGGGAAGATAGAGCCTTACTATGCCCAGAAATTTGTGTATTTGAATATGGATGAGCAATATCGTCGAACGACTGCACACACACTTCCATGGGATAAACCAAAGGTGATCGCCAATAGCCGAAGAATAAGCCGTGGTCTCTGGCGGATTGTTGGTTTCCCAGACTCAAGTGGTCTCGCTTATTATCAGAATTTCTTGGGAATTTGGCCGAAGAGCAATATGAATATTGAGTTGCTTTCAGCTCTTATTAACTCTCCTTTGGCAAATGCCGCGATTTATTCCAAAGGATATGGGCGTGATAACACAATCAACACATTAGGAGGAATTCCCACGCCATTTCCTACAGCTGTGAACATGGGAAGAATCACGACCCTTGTCAAACAATATGCCCAAATTAGGTTGGGATTTAGAGAACGTTCGCCTGAAGAAGACATCATCGAACTATGCATTGAAACACTCATAGAGATTGACGCCTTGATCCTGAAAGCTTACGACCTCCCTCCAAGACTTGAACGAAAGTTGCTTGACTTTTTCAGGGAATATCCTCGACCAGTTCCATTTGATTTTCCCGACTATTATCCCGAGGATTTTACTCCCTGCATTCCATTGCACAAATATCTTGAAATGGATTTGAAACAAGCAACCGCCGGAGAGCTGCTGAAAAGAATAACACCTTTTGATTCCGAAGAAATGCATAAGTTTTTTATGGATATCGAGGCAAGGCAATCCTGATGGACGGATACCTTTTTGATACTAATGCCGTCAGTGTTTTTTGGAATGCACGGCATCCTGAACATAATACTGTCAAAGCTTTTTTCTCAGGCGTCTCTCATTCCCCCGTTTGGCTCTCCACTGTTGTCCTGGCAGAAATAGAATACGGGCTGAAGATAACCCCAAAGATGGATATAGATAGTCAGAATCAAGTCAGGCGCGAAATGTCGAACCATCCTCTTATACTTGATATTGATAAACATACCATTGGTCCCTGTTCGGATTTACGAGCAGAACTGTTCAAGATGTTTTCACCAAGAGATTGCCGAGGCAGGCTAACTGTAAAATGGCCGGAAAACCTTATTGACCGAACGAGCGCCAAGGAACTTGGTGTCCAGGAGAATGATATCTGGATAGCAGCACAGGCCATTCAATACGATTTGATACTGGTCACCGACGACTACATGCAACGACTTGCTGAAGTATCAGAGAATCTGGACTATCCCCTTAAAATCGCAAGATGGAAATAGAAACCTATTTGCGCCGCTCATATCTGGAGAAACCACATGACAGACAAAATCCGCTGGGGACTGGACAGCCCGCACCCCCTTTCGCAGATGAAGACGGAATTGATTTGGGAGGGCAAGTACGACGCGTACGGAAATCGGCGAACAGTAGACATCGCCGGTTGCGCTATGCCTCTTCAGAAGATCGAGAGATTGACAAACCTGCTTTCCGCGCAAGGGTGGCTTTGGGAGTCAGGGCTACACGCTTGACAGACAACAACCACGTTGTCAAATGTGTACAGGCTGTTTCCCTGACTCTACCCCCGCTTTCAGACTGCTTCAATAAATTCCAAGAAATTAATATGAAACTTAGGATGGAAGTGAAGAGTGATCGAAAATGTCCGATTCAAATGAACTGCCACAAAAATGCCGGGAATGTGCCAAATTAAAGGTCTCAAAGACTCATAGCAACTGTGATATCTGCCATGAGTTGGAGTTCCCGGAAGCCATGTTGTGTGATCTGAACCGGTGCGTACAGGATAAGGCGGACTTTCAGTGTCAGGCTTTCCGGAAAGCGCTATAATGGAAATTATTGTTGATGACTATAACGAGGATGAACGGGCAATGGGCTGGTATTATTACCTTGAAGAGACACTCCGTTTCCCTTTTAAGGCCCGTTGCATTCGGAAGAGGCACGTCTCACCGTTAAGTGTGGGGGAAGAAGTAGAGGCAATTACGACGGACAAACAGACACAACAGGCCGTAGAGGATTGGCACTACTGGGTGGGCAAGGGTTACCAATTCTGACCTTGTTGTACGTGTTGAGCGGGGATCCTTGTCGGAGAAAAAGAGGAACAGACTGACCATGAGCTCAAAGAAAAAGAAGAAACGAAAAGACCCTCTTGAAGAACTTGTCACGACTGCTGACTCCGAGATTCTGGGTAAGCTCGTCAATAGACTTGCTCTTGCCCGACCGGAAATCCGCCGTGAATGTTTCGAATATCTCAAAGAGCATGTAATGTTGACTCCTGATGAGGAGGCCGTTTCCGGCGGTGAGGCCATGTTCGCCCTCTGGATGGAACTTGAGCCGGATCTATCTGAACTGGACGAATACGGCGGCGGGGATTATGCAACTGAGAATCATGTTGGCGAACTTCTCTACCAGTTGTCCGAGAAGCTACGGGCAGAAAGGGTCCACCATGATTACCGCCGAGAAATTCTGGATGAAGTCCTCCCTTACATCGAAAGTGGAAATGCAGGCATGGACGATGCTCTTTACGAGGTCGCCTATGCCGCCTGCTACGATGAAGATGACCTCCGTGATCTGGCCAAGCACTTTGAGGCTGTCGGGCGGGACTGGCCCATAGACCATGCACGGCGTATCTATCGAAGAATTGGTGATCATGAGAAGTATCTGAAGTTGCGTTCCTTAAGAATGAAATATGGGGCAGACTATCATGACCTTGCAACCTTCTATTGGGAGACTGGCGACAAGCATAAAGCCATTGATACCGCCAGGCAGGGCCTCAAGAAAGCCACAGGCAGGATGGATGAGCTGCGTTCTTTTCTGGCAAAACGTGCCGAGGAGTCAGGAAACCGCTCACAATACCTGGAACTTCAGTTCGCACAGGCCACAGATGGATTGACCGTGGAGAAATACAGGGCTTTCAAAAAGATCTGTAATAGAAAGGAATGGGCGACTTACGAAGCCCGAATTCTAAAGAAATTGGAAAAGGCATGGGAAGATGAAAGGTTAAAAATCCACATGGTCCGTAAGGAATACGGACAGGCCATAAAGATCCTGACAAGGACGCGCTACCCGGACACACGCTTCGGTGGAAATGACGTGCTCAAAGTGGCGGCAAAACTTGAGGGGAAGTATCCGGAAGACATTCTGGCATTCTATATATCCGGTCTTGGAAACCTGAATAGAAGTCACACCAGGAAAACGTATGCCGAGAGAGCCGCGGTCATGGTCAAGGTTCGGCATATGTGGGTAGACGTGATGGGAACTCCAGAGAGATGGGACAAGTTTGCGAAGGAAGTGAAGAATGCTAACCAGAAGCGTCCTGCATTTCAGGAGGAATTTGCGAGGATGCTGCCTGGATGGAAAGGCTTGTAGGCACGGCGCCAGGCGGAAACGCCACCCCCCACTTAGGGCTTGCGCAAGAATAACTTGGCAGAATTGGTGCTCAGATTTGGGTTAGATTTGGCCGATCCGATTGAGCAAAACCACAGGAATAGCAGGCTATTTCGATGGTTTTGCGAATGAGTATCGGTCAAAGATAGCCTGAAGCTGGGATGCCAAAATGGTAAGTTATTTTTGGGCGAGCCCTTAGTCTTGGAAATACGGAAGCACAGGTAGAGAAACCGCCGAGACAGGGGTTTTGGCATTGCCTATTTGGGTGGGTCTTCTGAGAAGATTATTTTAAAATCCTTCCTGTACGATTTTGGGGTGTCGTTTTGATAGATCCAGTATGCGGCAATAGCCCTGATTTGTTCCATGGTCACAACTCCAGTATCGAGCAACAGTTTCAGGAGGT
>DAOUWN010000072.1 GCA_030667105.1 Deltaproteobacteria bacterium | reverse complement strand
GTCTTCCCGTGCGACGAGGTAATGGTTCTTGATGATCTTGACGTCCAGGTTGTTGGCCTCGGCTATGTCTTGTATGTCCTTGTCTGTAAGTTTCATTAATATGTACTTGGAAACGCCCCTTTCCGAAATCCGGTAAAGCCCTCTTGACTCGCAACTTGCCACATAGATTGTAGATATACAATTTATCCGCTTCAGGAATTGTGCGCCTACCACCGCTGCTGTGCGCCGCCCTCCGGCCGTGGTAGGCAATCCATAGTATTCAAATAACTTCTTTTGAATCTCCTCTGCATAAGATTCCCCTTTTTCATACAGATCCTTAGATATGTACCGGAGATCCCGGGCCATGTCTTCGGCGGCATCGGCAATGGGCCAATCAATTCGCACACGGAAGTGTGAAAGGCTGTATCTGTTTCTGGCTTTGATAGTGGGATCCCGTTGAATAAGCAGGGCGTAGTCCACGGGGAGCAGGTCTCTGAGAAAGTTAGAGAAATGGACAGATTCAAAGAACTTTGTGTTCCTGTAATATTGCTTTGTAAACTGAACTGTTTCGGAGCGCATCAAGTTCTCTTTAGTTGCCTTGTTGTCATCAAAAAACCTGATGTATTTTTTGTAGGCATTGGGGATGAAATCCTCCACAAAGATCACAAGAAACCGGTTGTGATAGTCGTACTCCACATCAGGAATCCGTGCTCTTGGTTTCAGTTCCCGTTTTTCCACAAATGGGTATGGGAGTTTATGCTCAACAATGTCATGATAAGACTTCACCAACCCGTACTCGATAAGATATTCGTCCAGTTCATCCCGAAGGGATTCATAGACTGACCGTCGCAGTTTGTCCTGGCGGCTCAACTGTTCGCGAAAATTCCAGTAAGTCACGAGCTGTCTCCTTGTGTTATCGGCTGCAACGATTGGATGATGGGCAGGCCCTTGAGGCCCCCGCCGGGGACAAAGCAAAACCACTTCCTCTGGGCGGATTTTTTTACTTATAACGCAGTCTTACTTAACAGTCAACGCAAACTTGGCAATACTTCTGGTTCATGATTCGACGTTGTTCGCGGCGTTTATCCGGTCGATCCATGCATAGATCCTCTCACGCCAGTAATAGGCGGGGATTGCAAAGGCAATGGAGATGGCGATGAGGATGATCAATGTGGCATAGTCTTTCTGAAATACCTGGGCGCCTTGAAGGCTTAACATGAGAGTGCCCGGCATGCGACCAATACCGGCCATAAGTACAAATACCTTGAAAGGAATACCGGTCAACCCAAGGAAGATGCAGAGGTAGTCTTTGGGAAATCCCGGCACCACAAAAAACAAGAAAAACAAAAGAGCGCCCTGATGTCTTGTAACGGCGTCAAATCTGCCCAGGTAGCGGGCCGGAACCCATTTTCTTACGTAGCGTCTTCCCAGAATCCGGGCTAGGGTGAAGTTGACGACAGAACCTGCCGTAAGCCCGATGGAGGAATAGATGAACCCGGGAACAGCACCAAAGACATAGCCCCCCACAAATCCGCTGGCCTCTCCCGGGATCGGCGCGAATAGCACCTGAAGGATTTGAATTCCCATAAAGGCCAGCGGCGCCCGGATGGGGCCCCAGTTAAGGAGAAACGTCCTGACCTGTTCAGGATCTTTGACCCAGCCGTAAAACATGATGGCCCTTTCGGCCAGAAACGTCCAGTTAAGGAATACGACCAGAGCGAGAAATCCTGTGCCGGCAAGGAATATAGCAATCTTAACGAGGCGGCTCATATCGAAGGATTTCGGGGAGACCTTTCTGGGGGATGGTCAGCTCCAGGCGGTAGCGTGATTTGAGATGATAGTCAAAGGGGAGGGCAGATCTTAGATTCTTTCCGTAAAAGAGATTCCAGTGCGTGTTGAGTTGAAGCATGGGCCATGCAATGCGGTTTCCTTCCAACACATGGACAAAGGCGCCGCCAGCATCACTCAAGCGCGAAAACAGCGCGTCTTCGTTAAATCCCAGTTTTCTTGCGATTTCGATGCTGTCTCCGCCAGAAGAAATGGTGTAGGCTCCATTTTCTTGAGCCTTTAAGATCGCTTCCAGAATCGAGCGTTCCGGCCCTTCAAAGCCGGCCTCTTCACTCTTTCCAACAGGGCCTTTCTTGTAAATGGTCTTGGCCTTCAAGAGGAGCGACACAAAGTGCCTGGTGGTTTGTTCCCCAATGCTCCATAGATGGAATTGATCCTTTTTCGGATGATCATGAATTACCTCAGGCGTCAAATTGAGAATATCCGAGTTGTGTTTCACCAGAAAGTCCGCAGGCAGGATCAGTTTTTCTTGTCCTTCGGGGCGTGCGTGAAGCTCCTGGAAAAACCTTACAAGAGCCTTGCTCACGTTTTTCTCCAGAAATTCCTCGGTAGTTTTTCCGAAGTTGTACGGTTCGCGGGGCCGTATCTCCTTGCTGAGAAGGGCGATAATTCCCGGGGTTCCGCCCAGCAATACATGGGGGACTTTCTCAGAAAGGACAGAGTTCTTGATGAGGCCCATATAATCTCCCACTTTCACCCCACCAAAGATCGGCACAAAGGGGTATTCGATTATATGGAGGACCTGTCTGTTTTCCATCACTTCGATCTCGGCCTGTCGTCCTACCAGGTTCACAACGTTTGTGAATCCGATCATCGAAGTATGCTTGCGGTGGGAGGTGTTAAAGGCATCGTTTACATAGAAGTCGATCAGGGGTTCGAAGATGGAAATAAACCTGGATCCGTCATGCACCTCGTGGGGCCTGAGCCCGGGTTTGTCCTGAATGAAGACCTCATCCACCAGAAAGCGGATATTATTCAGCACCAGGATCTCGCCATCCTTGAGTGAAAGAATCTTGTTGGTGATAACTTTTCTCTGAGACAGGTTGCCCAGATACTTGACCGTTTTCTTGGGTTGCCAGGGGCGGTTTATCAGCTTCCTGATCACCCTGGCATGTTGGTCGAGTTCGATGAGATTGCCTTTGCCGGCACGTCCCTGATGACTCATGACGATCACGCGTGCCCCGTAACCTGAGAGTTCTTCCAAGGTGGGGATAGCAAGACGAATCCTTTCAGCACCGGTTATGCGACCGTTGCTATCAACGGGTGAGTCTATGCCTGCCCTCACCAGTACTGTCTTGCCACCAAAGGCCTTGCCGCCAAAGAGTTGCTTGTAGTGGGTATTATAGTCAATGGCGGTTATGTCTCTTAGCCCGTTATTCCATATAACGCGATAGATGATATCGTCGATAGTCAAAAAGTTCAGATAGGCATTGGCATTGTCTGACGGAGGCAGGCTCTTGTCTGACTGCAGGTTTTTGTCGGGGTCCTTATGATGCCGCATGACGTCTTGAATGGACATAAAGGGACTTCCTTTTCCGGCGGGAATAACAGACAGCTTTCAATTGAGCCGTTTCGCTCAATTGAGGCTAGAGTCTATTCGGACCAGTTAGGGCGATTCCGTGGCCAGAGCCGTCTTATCTTCTATGGAAATACGAATGCTATCCAGAATGCCGTTAATAAAGGCTGAAGAGTGCTCGGTTCCGAACTTCTTTCCAATGTCTATTGCCTCGTTGATGGAAGCCTTCGGCGGAATATCATCGCAGTAAAGCAGTTCGTAAACAGCCACCCTCATAATATTGCGATCCACATGGGGCATGCGCCCGATTTTCCAATTATCGGAGAAACGTTCGATTAAGCGATCAATTTCGTATTGGTGCGCCTTGACACCCTCAACCAGTTGAAGAAAGAATGGCACCGCCGTCTTTGATACTTCAAAATGCTCGCAAAACAACTCGACAGTTCCGCTTGAGTTCTCGTCATTTATGTCCATCTGAAAAAGAACCTGCATGGCAAGCTCTCTTGAGCGCCGCCGACTCCCCATTGCCGGTTACCGTTTGTTAAGAGATTCCACCAGGTTGGCCATTTCCATGGCGGCTACGGCTGCGGTCCACCCTTTGTTTCCGGACTTTGAGCCGGCCCGCTCTATGGCCTGTTCCAGGGTGTCCGTGGTAATGACACCAAAAATGACCGGAACGCCTGATTCCAGTGAGACATGAGCGATCCCCTTGGAGACTTCGGCAGAGACATACTCAAAATGGGGTGTGGAACCCCGGATCACGGCTCCAAGGCAGATAATGGCATCGTATTTCTTTTTTTGGGCCAGCTTCTTTGCCAGGAGAGGGATTTCAAAGGAACCAGGCACCTTGACGATGTCGATGTCTTCGTCTTTAGTCCCGTGACGAACCAGGGCGTCCAGGGCGCCGCCCAGGAGTCGATCGCTGATGAAATCATTAAAGCGACCCACAATCACACCAAATTTTTTCCCCTCGCCAGTTATCTTGCCTTCGTACACATTTGGCATAGTGATTCCTCCTTAGGGCTCGCTCAAAAATAACTTCACATTTTGATGCGCCGATCCATCCCGCCTGGCTGCGTTGCTCGTCGGTTAAATAGCCTGCTATTCGCCCTGCTCGCGCCTTGCCATGCGTCCGCCTCGACTCCTAAAAATGCAAAGTTATTCCTTCGTGAACCCTTAGCGTTTGACATCGAGTTTCAAAAGATGCCCCATCTTCGATTTCTTGCAGCTCAGGGAACGTCGATTATATTCATTGGGTTTCATCTCAATAGGTATTTGCTCCACCACACAGAGGCCATAACCTTCCAGTCCGACCATCTTCTTGGGGTTGTTCGTTACCAGGCGCATCTTGCGAACGCCCAGATCTACCAGTATTTGAGCGCCGATCCCATAATTTCTCAAGTCCGGCTTGAATCCGAGGAGTTCATTTGCCTCCACGGTATCATGCCCTTGATCTTGCAGGGCATAGGCCTTCATCTTGTTGAGCAGGCCAATCCCCCTTCCTTCTTGGCGTATGTATAGAACAATACCTGTTCCTTCTTCCCCTATCATCTTCATGGCAGCATGAAGTTGTTCACCGCAATCACACCTCATGGAACCGAATACGTCACCTGTGAGGCACTCTGAGTGGACACGGACAAGGATGGGCTTAGCAGGATCGATTTCCCCTTTCACCAGCGCGATGTGCAGGAAATTGTCCACATCATTTTCGTAAACAACTGTTTTGAACTCACCGGCAATGGAAGTGGGGATAACAGTGGTGGTTACCGGACGGACAAAACGCTCGGTCCTCAGTCGATATTCGATCAGGTCCGCAATGGTGCAGATTCCGATGTTGTGCTCTTTGGAGAACTTTTCCAGGTCTGGCATTCGAGCCATGGTGCCGTCTTCGTTCATGATCTCACAGATCACGCCTGCCGGTTTCAGGCCCGCAAGCCTTGCCAGGTCGACAGAACCTTCTGTCTGTCCGCTTCGAACAATGACGCCTCCCTTTCGAGCACGAAGGGGGAATATGTGTCCGGGACGAACCAGATCGTGAGGCTTGGCGTCCTCTGCCACGGCGGTCAAGATGGTCGTGGCCCTATCCGCGGCGGAAATGCCCGTGGTCACGCCACGCCTCGCCTCTATAGATACCGTAAAAGCAGTCTCGAACCGAGAGGTGTTGTCCTTCACCATAGCACGTAAGTGCAGGGCATCCGCCTTGTCCGGTGTCAGGGAAAGACAAACCAGACCCCTGCCGTATCTGGCCATGAAATTAATGGCCTCTGGTGTCACCTTCTCAGCCGCCATGGTCAGGTCCCCTTCATTTTCGCGGTCCTCGTCATCCACGAGAATGACCATTTTACCATGCTTCATGTCTTCAATGGCTTGTTCTATAGATATGAGTGACATGTCTTTCTCCTTACACGAATCCTGCTTTTGCAAGCATTGCTTCATCAATCGATGCCCTGTTTTGGGTCCCTTGGGCTTGCTGTGTGAATCGTTCCACGTATTTGCCGATCATATCGGTCTCGACATTTACCATGTCCCCCACTTCCTTGGATCCCAGAGTGGTCACAGCGGCTGTATGGGGGATAATGCTTACTTCAAAGCCACGTCTGTCGCAAGCGTTCACGGTAAGGCTGATGCCGTCAACGGCAACAGAGCCCTTTTTAATAATGTAACGGGAAAGATCTTCTGAAACGCCAAAAGCAAAAAGCATGGCATTGCCTGCTGGTCGTTTGGCCTTTACTCTCCCCGTGCCATCCACATGCCCTGTGACCAGGTGGCCGTCAAGGCGACCGCCAAGGCGCAAGGCCCGTTCCAGATTCACCCTGCTTCCGAGCTTAACTTGGCCTAAGGTGGTTTTGGAAAGGGTCTCAGGGGCTACGTCAACCTTAAAGGCGCTTTTTTCAAGATGTACTACCGTGAGGCAGGCACCGCTGACGGAAATACTGTCACCAACACGGATACTGTCCAGCGGCAAATCGCTGTGGATATCCATGCGGACCCCTCCGCCCGTGGGCGTGACCCCTTTGACCGTGCCAAGTCCTTCTATGATTCCCGTAAACACAGGCCTTACCTTTAGTTATTCAACCACTACCAGTTTTCGCAAGATATCCCTCAACCATCACGTCGTCTCCAAACCGGTGGACAGAGACATCCTTTAGCCCCATGCTTTGCTCCATGCGCTCAACACCTGGGCCTGCGCAAACAGGAACACCGTCGTCTCCCCCGCAAATCTTGGGCGCATAAAACATGCAAATTTTGTCTACGATTCCGGCCCTGAGTGCCGAGCCATTGACCCTGGCCCCTCCCTCGATCAGCAAGCTGGTGATTTCCAGCTTGCCCAGTTCTCTTACCAAGGCCTTGAGATCAATCCGACCTTCATGGCAGTCCATGGCGAAAAGGCGGACCCCTGTCTTTTCAAGGCTCTTTGCTTTTTCCGGCAAAACAGAGCGGCTGGTTACGATATAAGTATCAGAATCTGAAGCAAGATGCAATAGCCTTGCCTCAGGGCTGATGGACAGCCGTGTGTCAAGAACAATCCTGACAGGATCTGATCCTTTACGGCCTTCAAGTCGGGTTGTGAGCTGAGGGTCGTCCTTGACCACGGTGCCTATGCCTACCATGACGGCGTCGACTGCATGACGGAGTTCGTGGACGAATTGTCTTGAACGCGGATTGGTGATCCACCTGGAATCCCCTGTGCGGGTGGCAATGCGACCGTCAAGGGTGGCAGCGCACTTCAAAATAACGAAGGGCAGGGATGTGGTGATATATTTTAGGAAGATTTCATTCAGACGTCGACATTTCTCTTCACAGACCCCCATAGTTATGTCAAGACCTTGGCTCTTTAGAAATTCAAGGCCTCCGCCAGTCACTCCGGGGTTGGGATCTTTCATGCCGGCGACAACGCGCTTGACCCCACCTTTCAATATCGCCTTTGTGCAAGGCGGGGTACGACCTGTGTGGTTACATGGCTCGAAAGTTACATAGAGCGTGGCTCCTTTGGCATTCTCGCCGGCTTCTTCAAGCGCGTGGATTTCGGCGTGGGGCCCGCCTGCTTTCTGATGAAAACCTTTTCCCACGACTTTGTCGTCTTTCACAATGACAGCCCCCACCATAGGGTTGGGAGCAGTCCATCCACGACCTTGCTCGGCGAGGGAAAGAGCCATTTTCATATAAGTCTCGTCCACGATTATCAAAGATCCTTGAGTGATGCTAATAATCTTGATGCCATCGTAAAAAGTCAAAAAATGTATTTTTTTGTCATTCCGGCGAAAGCCGGAATCCAGTTATATCAGTTAGTTGCAACGCCGCCGTGCTCGCGCACTGTCGCGGCAGGTACTGTGGACTCCGGTTTTCACCGGAGTGACGACTTTTTGCGAGACCATCAATGTTCAATGACGAATGAGTAATGACCAATGACCAACACTGCCACGTCATTGCTGGGGGCTTCTCGTACGGCTGCTAAATAATTCTTTGAGTTCAGACATAAAATCGTTGATGTCTTTGAATTCCCGGTACACGGAAGCAAACCGGACATATGCCACGTCGTCCAATTCGTGAAGTTTTGTCATGATACGTTCACCCACTACAGATGAGGGGATTTCCTTCTCGCCCATCTCCTGGAGTTCCCGCTCCAGTTCATCTACAAACTGTTCGAGTGTGTTGATGCTGATGTTTCGTTTTTCGCACGCCTTTTGAATGCCAGCAAGGACTTTGGCGCGAGCAAAAGCTTCACGTCTGCCGTCTTTCTTGATCAGGACCAATGGCAGCTGCTCAACCCGTTCATAGGTGGTGAATCGCCTGTCGCAGCCTAAACATTCCCGGCGTCGCCTTATCGTGTTTCCTTCTTTGGTCATCCTCGAATCTATGACCTTGTTGTCGACGCCACCGCAATATGGGCATTTCATTTCTTTACCCCATGGGTCTTTGTTAACGCAAGACCGGCAGCTTTTATCATGTCTTCTGCCATAGTGTCTGC
>DAOUWN010000001.1 GCA_030667105.1 Deltaproteobacteria bacterium | reverse complement strand
TATGTTCACCACCATGGAGGGCAATATCAAGAAGCTCTACGACAAGACCCTCGAGACCATCATAAAAGATCGGAACCAAGTAGATATCGAGGCTTATATGACCTCCGAGCGCGACATTGAACTTTCGTGGATGTTGTCAGTCTATGGCAGGAAAATTATTGGCACGCATCCGGAGAGATCCCGCGCAACACTGGAGGCTATGCGGATTAAGTATGGCGACAAATTCGACGAAGAAATTCAAAAGCCAGTAAATGAAATCCGCGAATGGCAAGACGCTGTATTCCTCCGCCAACTGGTAGAAGTCGGCGCGATGAGCGAGGAGCGCTACAAGGCTATTAAGAAGCGCGGCCAAAAGTATGTCACCTTCTGGCGCGTAATGGATGAGCTTGAGCAGCATGGCGAGATTCGCGCAAGTGCGGACCTTTTTCGTCCTGGCCGCATCCCCATAAAAGTTATTAAGGGTAATGAGCGTCAAATTATCAGCCCGTTTGAATCCATGATAGTCATGGCCCATCGTGTAACTCAGTTCGCCCAGGCGGCCCGGTTCGCGTCCTCTGTAGCCAAGTTGCGCTTCACTACTCCGCACATGGCGGAATTATTTCAGGAGCGGGACCCCAAGTGGATACCGCACAAGGTAGAACTCAAGGAAGAGCTTGATCCGCAAATGGTGGATCAAATCACCGAGGTTGCCAAGTCCCTGGGCGTTACTGTTAAAACCTTGCAATCCCTGGGCGGTAGAAAATGCGGTGAGTTTCGGGCTTACCTGAACGACCTGGGTGTTCTACAGGAAGGTGAGATCTATCGACGATTCGCTACGTCCGAGCGTATCTTGAGCCACGAGCTGGGTCATGCCATTGATGAACGGTTTGATCTCAAGAAAGTTCTTATGGCAAGCCCTGAGATGAAAAAGGAGATTCGAAAGGTCGCAGATCAAAGGGCGGGGGAAGGGGCAAGTAGTTATTACCTGAAGTACATACGTAAACGCGAGGAGCAGGTTGCGGAGTTTGTGAATCGATACATCAATAATCGTGAGCAGGCGCGGGACATGGCTCCGAGTGTTGCTGCGGCTTTTGAAAGGTTCTGCAATGAGCATGAGGAGCTGAAGCCGGTCTTAGACATTGACCTGTCCGGCCAGGCAGAGCTGGTGCCATTTGAGGCCACTATTTTCACGAAATCTCCTTTTGCACCCGAAAAAGACACCATAATGACGCTTGAGGATGGCAAGCCCACATATTTCAAGGTACCTCATGATGTGTATCTATCCATGGAAAATTTCAATTACAAAGAGATGTCCTTTTTGGTGAAGGTGATAGGGGCCCCGGCCAGGCTGTTACGGGCAGGCGCCACTATGACGTTCGAGTTCGCCCTGGGCAGAAATCCTATCCGGGACGTTATGAGTGCGTGGGTATACGGCCACAGGTCGGGATTTGGTTTTCGACATTGGGGGAAGGGACTTGCATCTGTATTGAAGCAAGATAAGCATTTCAGGGATTGGACTGCGGGCGGCGGACCAATAAGCGCGTTTGTATCGGAGGATCGCCCGCAATTAGCCATTACGGTCGATGAACTAACCGGCAAAAAAAGCAAGGGCATTAAGTATGCCAAGAATCCATTGGAGGCTCTGCGCTGGCTTTCCGTAGCCCTGGAGAATACTACCCGTGTAGGCATTTATCGCGCCGCGCTTGAGAAAGGCTTAACGCATGCCGAAGCCATCAAGGAATCCCGAATCGGTACATTGGACTTTCTCCGATGGGGATATAATGCCCGTGTATTGAACCAGATCATAAGTTTTTGGAACGCCAACGTCCAGGGCGTAGACAAAATGATCCGTGAAACCACAACGGAAAAAGAGCGGGCGCATACCTGGCTTAGGATAGCGAAGGGAATTATCGCGCCTACTGTTATCTTGTGGGCAATCAACAAGGATGATGAGCGTTACAAGGAGCTTCCCGGGTGGCGCAAGTTGCTATGCTGGAATATTGTATGCGGCAAAGATGGCCCCATTATCAGTCTGCCTAAACCATGGATCGCGGTTGGCGTCATGACCGAGGGTTTCCTGAATTATTGCTATGAGAGAGATCCCAAGGCCCTGGAGGCTACCCTGAAAACCCTGGGCGAGGGGCTTGCTCCCGGTTATCTACCCACTGCATTGGTGCCGTTTATTGAGTCCGAGGCCGATTACAACTTTTTCCTCCAGCGTCCAATAGAGGGGGAAGCCCTGAAACGCTTGCCGGTTAGTCAACGATACAGGGCTTGGACACCGGAGATCGCCAAAGAAGTCGGCAAAATATTCGATGTATCTCCCGTGAAATTTGAAAACTGGGTGCGTTCCTGGGCTGGCGGTATGGGCATGTACGCCATGCAACTGGCGGGCTACCCATTAGCCGCTATAGGAGTAAAGCCGACGACGAAACTAAAAGAGCCGATTTTGAAACGAATACCAATCATAAAGGGCTTGATAGCCAGGGAGCCGATTGGCAGCGCCAGCGAGAGCGTTAATCGATTCTATGAAAACGTGGAGGGCATTATCCAGGCGGAGCAAGGGTTGAGAAGCCTTCATGCGAAGCGAGACCTGGAAGGTTACAAGGCGTTCAGGAAGGAACACCCCGAGTACAGGTTCGCAAAAAGAACCAGAAAGACCGAGAAACGCCTGGCGGACCTGAGATCGAAAAAACAGAGGCTGTACGAATCGGATGCGCCGGAAGAAGAGAAGCGCGAAAAAATCAAGGCCCTCAATCGCAGAATGACCGATATCGCCAGGGCATTCAACAAATGGTACGGCCAAAAACTTGAAGAGCTTAAGAAACAAGAAAAGAAACGTCCGGCCGGAGAATATGTAACCGGCACGTGGGTTAGTTCTTATCGGCAACAGGCAAATCCATGAAGTATTCTATAACAAGGAGGAATTGACATGAAAAGACTCACACTTATCACTCTAGCTCTAATCCTATTCGCCTTCACTGTACCATGTTATGCGGCCGAGGTATCTTTCGGCTGGAACAAAAACTTGGAATCCGACCTCGGGGGTTACCGGCTGTATCAATCTGCAACGTCGGGGGAATACGGTTCAACTTTCGTTGACGAGATTCCTGCCGGAACACAAACCTATACACAACAGGACGTGGCAGAAGGAACACACTTCTGGGTACTGACAGCGTTTGATCTTGCTGGCAACGAGAGTGATTACAGCAACGAGGTGGTTCTTGTTGTTGACGAAACCCCACCCGAACCGCCTACAGGTTTCTGGGCAATCATCAAGCTGATTATATCTTGGCTCATGAGTCACTTTGGATTTCATGCCAGGGTTGTTTAATAGAGGAAATGGAAAATGGCTGACCAGTTTGAACAGATAGCTCCTACCACATTCTGGCAAGAAGGAAGTGCTGAGAGAGAGATTATCCTTGGCAATTCTAAAAGTCAGTTGTTCGAGCCTGTGCTCGAAATAAATCCCTGGCAAGAGGACAGCCTGAAAATATGGAAAGACACTTCTTCAAGTCTTTCGGTAGGAGCTAGTGTTTCAGACCATTCTGCCCTGCTTTGGGAGGATAGTAAGGAACAATACACGTTCAGTCCTTTGTCAGTCAATCTACCAAATGAACTCTCCGGCGTTACATGGCCTGGTGCCAAGTTTCATATCCTATTAAACGGCATCCCCAAAATTGACCTTGATGGCTATGCTCGTTTTGAATTTCAAATGTCGGGTTATGAGGATATGGAATTTTTCCACCAGGGGCCTCTCAATCAAGACGAAATAGATGATGGTGCTAGAAGACCAGAACACATAATAGATAGTATAGCCATTTATCACAGGGCAAAGACAAATAATCAATATCAAACAGGCAAGGTATGTCACATTCTGCGTCCGTGGTGTCAGGACTCTCTTGGTAACTTTACTTGGGGTAAATGGGAGTGGGATTTTCAGAAGGGCACTATAACAAAATGTATTCCACAAGCGGCATTTCAGTATTTAGGAGCTACCTGGTGGTTAGTAGACGCCACTTTCGGCCTTACCACTCAGGGAGGAACTGGCATTGATAATGTGGCTGGGGGTAACTATGCTAGCCATGACACGACAACGGAAGCGGGTACAGTCACGGCTATTCACGCATGGATAGGTTCAACGGGTGGGACCGGTGCTCAAAATTTTAGTTTATGTATGTACGATGATGACGCTGTTAACGGGTTTCCTCAAGCTCAACTCGCTGTTGAAGTTCAAGGATCTGTTACCGGAGCAGATGCGGCTGCCGATAAAAGTGTAGGCTATTCCACAGGTTTGACAGGGAGTACAAAGTATTGGTTTGCTCTTTGGCCTGAGCATTTCAGAATAGAGTTTTATTATGATGGTGGAGCAGCAAATCAAGGTGTTACCCGTAATGGTGTTGCTGACCTTCCTGATCCCTGGCCGGACTTGGGAGCTAAGGAAGCAAGAAAATATTCTTTTTATGTCGATTATACGGCGGCGGCAGGGGGCCTCTCGATTCCGGTGGCAATGCATCATAGAAAACAACAAGGAATGAGCTAGGAGGACCGAATGGCCTTTCAAGGATATTTAAGAGAAGATACAGCGGCCGTAATTCCTTTGGGTTCGTATGTAGATAAAGGCGATGGTGTAACTTATGAAGTCGGGCTTGCAACGGCGATGAACCACGCTGATACGGGCGTTAGAATCTCGAAGAACGGCGGTGCTTTGGCTGCAAGGACGACTGCTACGGAACCCAGTTATGACGCTTTTGGATATTATCTCGTTGACCTCGATGCTACTGATATCGGAACACCTGGAAGGCTAAAGGTTATTTATGGCGTTCCTGCCACCGCATTGCCTTGCGAAGCTGATTTTGTCATTATTCCCGCTACATTGTGGGATACACTATTCGTTGTTCAGCCCTGTGCGGCGATAAATAAGTTCTTTGATAAGGCATCGCCTACAGGAACGGTGAATAGTTTAGCCGATGCCGTGCCTGGCGCAGCCGGTGGCGGGTTTATAGCGGGCACGAATGCCGCGACGACAATTACCACGGCACTTACTGCAGCTATTATCGGAAATATCACAGGAAACCTGTCTGGGTCTATTGGTTCATATACAGGGAACACCCCACAAACAGCAGACAACAATACACTCCTTACTGCCATTGCCGGATACCTTGACACTGAGATTGCTGCAATAGTGGCAGCAGTTATCACAAATGCAGCCGGTACGGATGTTGCTGCCGATATAATTGCTTTGAAGGCTGTGGCCGACGCCATACCAACCGCCGCTGCAATCAGGACAGCTATCGAGGCGGCTGGTTCTCATCTGACACTTATTAAGGCCCAAGCGGATGATCTTGCAGATGGTGAACGGCTTGATCTGATTTTTGATGCTATCAAGGCGGCCACCGATCTGATCTCCGCTGTTTCCGCTTGCGGAGACGGTGACTCCCCGGTTGCGGATTCCCTGGCCGAGGTTTTGAGGCAAGACAAGTGGTTCGTGGCGAACAAGTGGGATGTAGACGAGAATCAAACACCTGACACTTTAACGATGTTCAAAGATGACGGTTCTACTCCAGGCCTTTCTTTCCAGGTCTATACGGACAGCAGCCATAACTATAGACTGCCGGTGTAACTATTATGAAAAAGCATCAGATAGAAGCAGCGTTTCAAGGGCGGGGAACTAATCTCGGAAAGCTCCTGGGATGGCTCCAACAGCCAAGGCAGGGGATTGTCCCTCAGGTAGCGGTTCTTGGCATCCGGGAAGTGGCTGAAGAGCTGCTGGAGGGCAAGGAGTGGTATCGAGAATCCTTGATGTATCCGGAGACCTACCGCAAGCGCATGGAAGAGGGCGTTTTCCCCGAATCATTTTGGCTGGACAACTATGTGCTCGAAAGATGCAGGATGATCCAGGAAGAATTGATTGAAGGGGTTGGCCTCGATCCTGCTGAGGACCCGTTCAAGTTTAATGAAAGGATCGAGGGCATAGAAAGCGGGCTAGTACAACTGAATGAGGCCATTGAAAAGCGGGTAACGAAGTTGAACCAGAAACTGGCTCATGCGACCATGCTGCTTCTTCGCATAGACGCCATGGTAACGCCCATCAAGAGGTTTCTGTCTATCCCACCCTGGATGAAGTGGACAGGTAGAAAATTGAAGAAAGCAGCAAAGTGGACATGGGAGGTGATCAGCTTTGGACGGTTTAGGCATCGTAAGCGCGGGGTTCCTCGTAACTGGCGGCGGACTTAGCATCCCGCATATTTTAACTTGGGGCCTGTTGGGTGCATTGGAGTCATATACTCCAACGGGCAGGTATTGGCACCGCAGGCTTGGGGACGCTATGCATATAAGGATTTGAGAACATGAAAAATCTGATGTTTCGATTGATTTTAACCCTGGCTCTGCTGCTGATGGCGGGGAGTGCGGCCTGGGGGGTTGAGTATTATGTTACGCAATCCGGCACAGGTGACGGTTCAACCTCTTCTGTGCCCGACAGTATTGCTGATGCCAACTCAGGCACTTTGGGCGCTGGGGCATTAGCATCTGGTGATATCGTGTATGTGGGCGGAGCGATCACCACAACTCCAGATCCCACCACAGCAGGAATAATCTATGATGGGGCATTTCCTGGAAATGCTGCGTCTGTGTCTGTAAGCGGAACGACCGTTGCTTCACGGTTGGATGTTGCCAATGCGACAAATTATACCAACACGGACACGGCAGACAAATATGCAACCGACCCCCTCTTCATCGACGCTGCAAACGACAACTTCGGGCTTCAATCAACCTCTCCCTGTATCGACCAGGGCCTCGACGTAACACAGGCTCCATATAATATATTAACAGACAGACGAGGCGCAGTACGCAAATACGGCGATGGCGTAGATATGGGTTCAGATGAATATATCAAACATGCAAAACGCCGCTGGTGGCGCAGGTGGTAAAGTAAAGACAAAGGAGATAAGTCATGGCTAACACGTACAAGACTTTCAAGGATCGGGGGCTCGAAATTACCCCCGTAGACAGCCACTGGAAATGGAGTGAGCATTTCAGTGAAGACATGGGCGTGCTTTCGATCCAGTTCAATCCGGCCGCCGCAAACGATGCCTGTGTTATTAAAGGCGGCTATGATGAGACCGCTGGCGGCAATCCCAACGGCCCGTCTATTTTCGATGTGAAATGCGCGGACTCTACCGATCAGAGAAAAGCGGACTATTTCGGTGAGCGACTGCAGCCCTATCTCAATTTTGGATCCAGCTCGTTCACGTCCGGGGCTAAGATCATCATCATTGCTACGGAGCGCAGGTTCGGGCCGAGATAATTCCATGGAAGGTTTTGGCTGGATAAAGGATGTCGTATGGGGCGGTATCGGCATAGGGATTATGGTAAAGTTTGCCTGGGGCTATTACAAGGAGCTAACAAAAAGGCGAAAACCCGGAGATCAACTCCTTTCGCTGAATGAGTTTGAAGAAAAGTGCAAGGAATACAGGGAGACAAATACTCCGGATTGTGACGGCGAACACGAAAAACTGGAAGAGGGAATCATGAAAGATATGGGGCACCTCGCAAAAGACATTAAGAAGGATTTGGGGCGTGGCCAGGAAAGGTTTGGAGCAATCGAAAAAAAACTAGAGGGCGTACAGAAGGGCATGAACAAGACCGCCATGTGTATGGTCAAGATCGAAACGATTGTTTCCTTAATTGCCAGCAAGGATGGAATTGAGATCCCCAAGAGCAGCGGGTAACCAAAATGAAACAGGATGAAATACATCACGAATTGAGACATGCGGTGAGCGATTTGGCGTTATCAAAACGCCGTATTGAGCAGGCCACGCATAGGATTGATCAAGTGACGGGGCATTTACCTGATTGCTCTTCTTCGATCCGTGTCAAAAGCGCTGTTGTCATGCAAGAGCTTATTGTTGTTCCATGGCATCCTATGCTCAAGGAGGTTGTTTTTTGGGGTATAGAGCGCTGGCCAGGGCAGGTTGTCTTTACATCTGGATTTAGGGCAGGGGATAAAGGAGTGCACGGGGCGCTCCCGAAGATGAGGGGCACAGATTGGCGAAGTATGGAGTTTTCCAATCCACGTATTGTAGAACAGGAGATCAACCGAGAATGGGACTACGGCAAGGAGCCATACCAGGTATGCATGTATCATCAGACCGTGCGCTGCAACAAGTGCGGACACAAATTCGAGGTCGATCCCGATATAGGGGTTCTTTCGTCAACTGTCTGTCCTGAATGTCATGCCGGAAGTGGATTTTTGAGAGATTTTGGCGCTCATTTCCACTTGCAGGCTAGATCGGAAACTTGTAAAAGATTATAGGGCTAGGTTGCTAGAGCCGAAAAGGTGGCATCCCTTAGTCACCCTGCCCTAAATAAAAGAAATAAGGGGATTACAGAAGGGAGTAATCATCAATGAAAGAATGTAAAAGTGAGGATTGTCAGGCTCTTGTTTATGTAAGGGGATGGTGCAGGAAGCATTATGAAAGATGGTTGCGGCATGGGAGCACAGATCCAAAAATTCGATACAATTTGAATGGGTATATTATTCATGAAAATATTTGTCAGGTGAAACTTTATGATAGAAATGGTGACGTGAAGGCAGAAGCTATTGTTGATGCAGAAGACCATGACAAGATAAAAAATGTAAGATGGGGATTGGATGGCAGAGGGTATATTGTTAATTGTCAAAAGGGATTAAAACTACATCGTGTCATCTTGGGCCTTTCAAAAGATGACAACCGAGAAGGCGATCACAAGGATGGGAACTTATTGGATAACAGAAAAGAGAATCTGAGAACTTGTGAACATTGTCAAAATGCCTGTAATTTAAGGAAACCCAAAAACAACACTAGCGGATACAAGGGTGTACATTGGGACAAACAAAGAAATAGGTGGATCGCAAGGATTAAGGTTGATTACAAGGAAATGTATTTAGGCCGATTCAACAATAAAATACAAGCGGCATTTGCTTATGATGAAGCGGCTAAAAAACATCATGGTGAATTTGCCCGTCTCAACTTTTCACATACAATCAAGGAATGAAACAAAAAGGAGAAGCGCATGAAAAAGGTAAAGGTACTATGGGTTTTGTTTTTACTGGCATTTATCGGCTGTTCAGCCGCGCAGGTGATCGAACAACATCCGGTTAAGGGCAGCCATTACGTTGCCAGGGTCACGTTCAACGATGCCCTTGAGAATTATCTGATCCAGCGGTCCACACTGACCGATGAGGAACGAATGGACATCGAGATATTCTTTTATGAGGGCTCAACAGCCCTGGACCTGTGGGGTGAGGCCGTCGATCTGAAAGATGCGACGGTGGCCGACAAGCAGGCAGCGTACAACCGGATTAAGATGGAGATTTTCAGGCTGTTGTTCAGGTATGGCATTTTTGAGTTGGAAGGAGGTACCCAATGAAATTAACGCCTCAAGAACTCATGTTTCTTTTAATGATTATCGACACAGCCGCTAAGTGGGCCTTGAGAACTATCGAGAATCTTACTGAGGCCGAGCTTGACGAACTGATAAACAACGAGGAAAAGCGCTCGGCGGGTCTCATGGCAGAGTTGAAAGGAGGCTCTCGTGGACGATAAAGTGATCGTAATCATTTGCGCCACCCTTATTGTGCTTTGCGCCATGTTCCAAATGAAGGATGCGGCGGCAACTATCGTAAACAGTGGCCTTACAGGATTGTTTGGAGTGGCCGTTGGAAAAGCAATCGGAAATCAAAAACCGTAATGGTTTTATCCGAGCTTGCCTGCGCTCAGGATTTGGAAGAGCAGGTTGGGATTTGCATCTATTGACAAAGCAGGGTCAATCAACTATGGTCCTTTTCATGTCCTTCTCCCCGATAATACACTTGATAATACAAAAACTGTATTACCACCGCAAACCCGCATAGGCACGTAGCTCAGGGGATAGAAGAGGAGGTTGGAAATATGGTATGTTGATTTCTTGTTGACATTCCGTTTTCGCTGAGATAAATGGGTTGCATGCTCGTATTTGATAATGAAACAGTTCAGTTTGAGGATTGCCCTTTCAATCAAGAGGGGCTCGGTCTTATCAACCGGAGCAGGTCCTCAAAATTTAAACCCCGAGGGGCGTAAACCTCTCGGGGTTTTTTTGTGCCAAGAACACAGCCAGAAGATAGCGTCCGGATCAAATGGATTTACCCACCGACCGTCCTGGCACTGCACAACACGGTGTTACAGGAATAAAGGGGCGTTAAATGGGGTACCTTTTAAAATGCGCCTGCGTTCTCATAGGTTAAGAACAGGCGGAAAATCCCTGTAAATGGCGAAAGCCTTATCTGGGTCATCCGGGGCTTGGCAACACCTCGTTAGTTCCTGATACGAACAAGACAGGGCTCCAAAAGGCGCAATCTTCTATTATGTTGTATTTGAGTTAGGTTTTTTACCCGTATTGGGTTCCTCCTCACCCATTACGGTGGGTATGGTTATGCCCAAACCTACCAATTCAACCCATCAGGCTCATACGGATTTTGCAACCCTTGCCGTTGCGTTCCATAAGGCTCTGGGTTCCAATCCCACGTATTTTGATGCGGGTTATACTCAGGTCTTGCTTTGGGGGCCTGATAGCTCCAATTGTTGTTATGGGGATTATATTTCATTTCATACCGATCCGGGACCGTTTCCCATCGGTTCGTAAAAGCGTTATACTTTTGGCCTGCTAAAGCCGTCCCCGCTAGAAATAAGGTTGCCAACATTGATGCCAGTACCAGCCTTTTCATAATATCCTCCTTTCTGATTTTCATTGAAAATAACAAATAGCTGTGGCGTTGTCAACAAAAAACGGTAGAGTTTTTTTCTCAAAGATTTTTTTAAAAAAATATTGCCGCGAAAACTCTTTGATATTTCTCAATATAACACGTTCTGCTTGACGCCGTCCCTTTTTTTATCTCTATTTTTCTGTTGACAAAGCCATAAGGTCCTTGTAGAAAACTTTAGGCTTCGATTTTACGATAATCTAAGAACCTTGGAGGATGACCATGACAACGGAACTCCAGGTACATGCCAAGCGACAAAGTTCCGAAAACCTTTTAAGTCTCAGAGACTTACCCGCAACACAACATAAAGCATTGTTGCAAAATCCACAAGGGGAAAACATGAATCAAGACAAAAAAAATCTGCTGGAGACGTTTGTCGGCTTGCTCAAGATGGGGTGGCCAGAGGACCGGATTCGACCGGCCCTCATTAAGTTGATGGGAATACGGCAGGAAGAGATCGCTAAGGCCATTGGCATGAAGCGACAAACCTTTAATAACTATATTCAGGGAGACCGCAAGGATCGTCTCCAACAAAAGAAGATTGCGAGTTTATTCGGTATCCCCCCAAAAATCATGTTTGGAGACACCCATGGAAGAACATGAGGCGATGGTGTTGTTGAGCCTGAAACACCAGATCTTGGATTGGCTCAGGCGGGGCGAAGCGTTTGTTGAGGTTATCGACAGCCTTCTGCCCACGAACCGCGGGCCGCACATGACCTATGAGCAGATGATAGACGGCATGGACGAAATGTTGGGGCTGAAAAAGGGTGACTAAGAAGAGATATCCGCTTAACTGGCCGAGCATCACTGAAGTCTTGAGTGCGGTCTTCAAACCGTATGCAGGTGTGCCCAAGGCCGTCCTTGAGAAAGCCGCCGATGACGGCCACAGGATGCACAAGTTCACCTCCCTTATTATGAGGGATATAGACGTTGCTTGGCCGCTCGATCTCACCCCTGCCCTTTCCAGCATGAAGACCTACAAAGAGCACTGCATTGAAAAAGTTCTCTGGGTCGAACGATATGTGAAAATCCCATCCCAGAAAACGCAAGGCCGCGCCGATGCCCTGGTTATTCTCAAGGGTGATCGGCTGCCTGCCTTATTGGATTGGAAATATTATTTGGCCTTCTCCCCTCTTTCGCGCCTCATGGCCGATTTGCAGACCGCTGCTTATCGCAAAGGCGTGATTCTTTCCTGTAAGCAAAGACCCTTTAAGCGTATGGCCATGCATGTGCCGAAGGGCGATTCGGGAGGGTGGCCGAAGGCGATTGAGTTTAAGGACCACGATCAGGCCTACCAGGAGTTTCTGTGGGCACTGCGGATGTATCGTCGATTAAAATCAGCGTGAAAGGAGGAACAGGAACTATGAAAAAATTTAAGTTAATCAAAGAACAAACCATTTCATTTCGTAGTCGAACACTTTTTAGAATCAAGGCTTGTGTCTCTTTTGGAGACATACGGAAAGGGGATGTCGGCGGATATATCGAAAGGGCTGACAATCTTTCGGTCTCCGGGAATGCCTGGGTCTACGGGAATGCCAGGGTCTCCGGGAATGCCGAGGTCTACGGGGATGCCGAGGTCTCCGGGAATGCCAGGGTCTCCGGGAATGCCGAGGTCTACGGGGATGCCAGGGTCTACGGGGATGCCGAGGTCTCCGGGAATGCCAGGGTCTACGGGAATGCCGAGGTCTCCGGGAATGCCAGGGTCTCCGGGGATGCCTGGGTCTACGGGGATGCCTGGGTTTTTCGCTTTACTGCCATTGTTAATCTTATAGGTGCCTGTTCCTTCAATGTAACGGCATACAATAAATTTTTAAAAATAGGATGTGAATTTCATACGTTCGCGGAGTGGCACTCGAAGTGGTCTGAGATTATGCAGAAACACAACGTCACGGTGTGTGATGAGGCAAAGTATCGGGCCGCACTTGAGTATTGTGAGGCAGTAATTCGCAGAGAGATTTTGTTTCGTCAATTTTGACATAAAAGGAGGTGATTTCACATGAGCTTGGAGAATCGGTTTACCTATCATTCCCCGAAGGGAGACCAGCCGGAGCGCTACGGTCTAATCAGGGCCAATGCTAAAGCCTTAGCTAAGTTGGTTGAGGACAAATGCCCCGAAAGCAGGGAACGATCCTTGGCTATCACCAAGATCGAAGAGTCTGTGTTTTGGGCGCAGGCCTCAATTGGTAGGAATGAATAATGGCACGAAAAGTAATCAATTTGATTGGAATGAAATTTGGTCGATTAACAGTAATCAGCCGTGGCCCAAGAGACAAGTTTGGCCTTTACTTTTGGAATTGTCTTTGTGAGTGCGGTGGCAAGATAACCACAAGGGGTTACAGTCTTAAAAGAGGTAACACAAAGCCTTGCGGTTGCTTGAGGCGCTGGCCTCTTAATACTGGATCATCTCGAAAAGTGTATCGTTCTGCCGAAGAGGCTGCGTGGACATGGAACTATAACCAATACAAAAGAAACGCGAAGGTTAGAAAAATCCCATGTTCAATTTCCTTTGAACAATTTAAGGCAATATGTTCACAGCCTTGTGAATATTGCAAATCTTCTCCGGAAGAAAGACCATCTCAAAGAGGCAGAGCATCTATCTTTGCTTCTGGAATAGACAGAAAGGATAACTCAAAGGGATACACAATAGAAAATTGTGTTCCGTGTTGTACATGGTGTAACCGAGCAAAGAATAGTGTGAGCGTCGAGGCGTTCATAAAACACTGCATGGCAGTAGCGAATGCGGCTATAGCCAGGAATGAGTAACCAGATATGGCCGGCACTGCTGGCTTTAACAAGGAGGTTTCTATGGCAGAAGAAAAATCACTTACGGTAATGGCCCCGCACGAAATCGAAGGCGGGAAAGTCTACCAGGCCCTAAAAACCAAGTGCCTGGAGATCCTGAAAACGGCCAAGGCCCATGTGGTCCGTTCACAGCCCACCATGGACAAGGCCGCAGAGTACAAGACTTCTTTGAAGGCCTTGTTGAAGGCGGTCGGGACGGAGAAAAAGGCCCTAACCGGGCCTGTGGAAAAACGCAAGAAAGAGATTATCCAGTTATTCAAGGAACTGGAAGGCCCGCTGAGCGAAGCAGATACCGTTCTCGATGAGCGCATGTCCGCCTTTCAACGAGAACACGAGAGGATAGAGCGCGAAAAAGAGGAAAGGGATCGCAAGCGTCAGGAAGAGGTACAGAGACTGGCCGATGAAGAGGCCAGGAAGGCCCAGGAAGCCCTGGATAAGGCCGAGACGGAGGAAGAGGTCGAGGCTGCTACGGAGAAGGTCTTGGACGCAGAGGATACGCTCACCAAGGCGTATGAGCCTCCTAAGCCCGTAGGCAAGCCGGTGGAAAGAATCAGGCGCACGGCGGGGGGCGGATCGGTTTCCTTTCGGAAAGATCCTCAATTTGAGGTTGTTGATGAGTCCCTATTACCCAGGGAGTACTTGATGCCTGATTTGGGAAAGATCGGCAAGGTGGTTCGGGCCGGCATAAAGAACATTGCGGGGGTCAGGATCTGGGAGAAGACGAGCACGAGAACTAGGGCGGTCACGTTTTAAGATGAGGCGAGGCCCGGCGAGGCTGGGCACGGCGCGGCGAGGCTGGGCAAGGCACACTGAAACACCAAATTAACATAAATAAGCAAAGGAGGCATTTCAAGTGAAACAAACCCCACATGGCTATTGTCATTGTGGATGCGGAAATAAAACGAATCTAGCCAAGCAAACGGTTAAAAAGCGTGGTTGGATAAAAGGCCAACCTGTTCACTTTATCAAAGGCCATGAAAACAGGGGCCGAAGGCCAGCTACCTGGAACGGTGGCCGATTCAAAAGACCAGACGGCTATATCTTAATTCACGCGCCAAAACACCCAAATGCCGATGCAAATGCGGTAATCCGACCTGGAGGAAGTGTTGCGTTTGCAAACAATACGACGCTCCCCGTAACCTGATTATCAGTAAATCGAAAGATGGCAAAACATATCATCGCGCTTGTTGGAATGAAAAGTGTCTGCTCAATTATCACAATCGAAAACAAAAGGAGGTAGAAAATTATGGATGAGTCAACGGCCCTCGTGCCACGAACTGGAAGCCTGGATCTCATGATTAACAACTGGGATGCCATGGTTCAAATGTCGGAGACGTTGCTTGCCTCTGGTTTCTTGCCAGTGCACATCAAGAAGAAAGAACAGGCAATAGCAATCTTGATGAAAGGTGCAGAGCTAGGCGTTCCTCCAATGGAGGCCCTGAGCAGCCTGTACGTTGTCAACGGACGTGTCGTTTGTATGGGACAATTACTCATGAGCTTAATGCAGCGAGCTGGCTTTGAGTTCAAACAGCACAAAATTACGGACAAAGGAGCAACCGTGACCGGCAGATCTCCTGGAGGGCAATGGGTCTCTGCTGAATTTACAAGGAAAGACGCAGATGACGCTGGCCTTCTCAACGATACGTCAAAACAGCCATGGCAAAAATACACAAAAGACATGATGTTTTGGAGAGCGGTGTCAAGATTTTCAAAACAATATGCACCTGCCATTACGAGCGGAGTGGTTCTTGCGGAGGAAGTCGGCATTCCTGTGACCGTAAGCGATAGCGGTGGAGAACAAGAGATCGCTGGAGATATCGACATTGACGCATCCGGTTCCGACATTCCCATGTTGAGCCAGGAGCAACTTGCCGAATTCCTGGCCTTGGTTCCCGAAGAGCAATGGCCGTTATTGGCCGATTTCCTGTTCGAGCAGGGCAACATCGAGGCGAATGAGCAAGGCCAACCTTCCATGGCTACTATGATGGAGCCTGTGGCTGCCGACTTACTGCAAAGGTGGGAAGAAGTGCAACTCTCATTTGAGGAATATCTGAAAAAGCAGGGCGAAAAAAGCATCACGCCCGAGACCTACGAGGCCTTCAAGCGGGATCTCCTGAATGCCGGGTACAAGCTCGCCTTTACCCCCCAGACGGAGGACGAAGCCGCTATCCAGAAAGAGAAAAAAGAGGAGGTCGATGCCCTGGTTAAGAAGCACAAGCTGGACGGCCCGAAGCTGAAGGAATGGCTCGATCAAACGACCACGACCTTTAGCGGGAAGATCGCGAAAAACCAGTTCGGGAAGTATTCCTACAGCGAGACCTCCCTGGATATCCTGCAGATGATTCTGGACACGGCGGATAAATGGCTTCCCCTGGCCGAGAAGGCAGGCTTGCAGGCGGACAAAAAGAAGAAGCAGACCAAAAAGACCGACAAGCCACCTGCATCTTAAAGGGGGTGGCTCTTATGAATGATCCGCGTATGAGCAGGTGGAATGCCATGCCCGTGCAACAACAGCCTAAGCCCAACAGGAGCAGACACAGAAAAAAGAGGTTTTCGCGTGGCCTGAAGATCAGGACCGTGGGTTACCTGGCCGAGGTCCTGGAGCGCGGAAAGTGGGTTTTTTACAATGACCGTCCGAAGCATCCTGATTTTGTGATTCAGATGACTTTCAAGGCGATTCAGAACGGAATTCGAAGGGGCTGTTTCTGGGAAACCATAGAGCAATCAAATGCCAATCGTAAAGAAACACCTCGATGAGGAAGAGCAACGATGTTGGCTCTGCGAGCATTATGCTTTCCGGTATCGGAAAGAGCCCGGTTGGGCATATTGCGAGTTCTATGATGATTGGTTCGACAACCCCTTTCCTCCGGTAGGCGGAGATCTTATGCAGCGCAAGGAGTGGCGGCCTCCGGGGGAAAGGACTTGCGAGAATTTTGAGTGGTAGAAAAGGAGGTAAAGCCGATGATTCAAATTATTATTCAATGCGACAAGTGCGGCAAGGCAAAGATTAAGGAGGCCCAGACACATCATATCCACGAGGTTGGGCATCTGGATAAGATAGCAGGGTTTGTTAAGTCCAGGACGATACAATACGCGCCAGGCACATCCTGGGTGCATCTCGGAGATGACAAAAAAATGCTCTGCCCTGAATGTTCGGATGCATATCGCCAGCACATCAAAGATGTCGAGGGCAAGGCAACGGAAGAGCAGCAAAGGTTTTTCGGTTAAGCACAGGAAGAGGGCATGAGTACACCCGCAAAATACATACTGGAAATACTGTCTCCGGGCTCCGGCTGGTGCCTTGATCTCGGGGGCGGGAACGGGCACATGCAAGAGCTCATAGAGGCCCTGGGTTACAAGTATGTCAACCTGGATCTTGGCGACAAGGCCGATGTGATCGGGGATGCCCACCATCTCCCGTTCAAAGAGTCTGCTTTCACGCTGATAATCAGCAAGGACACCCTGGAGCATTTTAGAAATCCTCAACAGGTTATTATCTCGGTTGCCTCTGTCTTGAGCAAGGGGGGTCTCCTGGCCCTCACTTTCCCGCTCATGCACCCGTTTCATAAAACGGATTATTACAGGTGGACGCCCCTTGGCATACGTGAACTGCTGAAGGGTTGGCGAATACTGTACTTTGATAACACACGCTGGATTTTCAGCATATTGGCAATGATACTCGGAAGGCCTTTTGGTCTTATTCGCTTACGCTTTCTTGTTAGGTTGATCAGGGATCTTGGTTATTGGCTGGACAGCGTGTTGATGCCCAGATCTCCCGCATCTTTTGCGGTTGGTTATCGAATTTTGGCGAGGAAACTATAAGGAAGTGATCGGATGATAAAAAACCTGAAAGAGAAAGCGAAAAGAGTTTTTGGCCCTAGCCTTGGCTGGATGCCGTTACGAGCAATCGGCAGGCCCATAGGAACATTTGATTTGGGGCCGATGTTTTACCATCTATGTAAACTCATAGATGCCAGGACCACGATAGAAATTGGGGCGAGCCAGGGGTATGTGTCTCTTTGCCTCGGGATACATGCCAAAGAAGTGAGGGGGAAGCACTTTGCCGTAGAAATAAATAAAAGACGTGCCAATTATCTCAGAAAGTGGTCCCGAGTTTTGAGACTACCCGTTCATGTGCTCAACTGTAATTCAGTGATGCTCAACCTTGTGGGTTGTCGTTTCGACTTTGCTTTTATCGACGGCGATCACTCGTATGAGGGTGCCAAGCGCGACATTGAGATAATAGCCCCGGTGTTGGTGGAGGGGGGGGTATTGGCGATGCATGACTACGGTGGCAGCCATGACGGGGTGAAGCGTGCCGGAGATGAATTGTTGGGTTGCAGAACATGGCAAAAGCTGACCCTTCCGATGGGGGCGGGTATGCCAGCTTTTTTCAGAAAGGAATCAAATTGAATAAAACAAAGGAGATTTTAATGGACGCAAAATTGATTTTCAAAGAACTGGTGCAAATGGCATGGGACGACTTTTCGAAGTACAAGGAAGAAATCGAACAGGTATTGCAGAGGCAAGGCGGTTTCGAGCCGGTCAAGTTGACTTTGACGATTGATGAATCCAAAAAGGCAAATTACTTCAAGTTGAGCGTTGACACCAACTTCGTGCAGGACCGGGTAAAGTCTAAGCAGGTGAAAGACTTCAACCCGGACCCGGATCAACCTGACCTTTTCGGGACCCCTGCTGCGGAGTCCAGAGACGACGAGGTGAATTCTCCCGAAGGGGAGGTGGCCGAGGCCGACCTGGTTGAAGAGCAAAGGAAACTCCCTCCGCCTCCGGAAGAAAAGGATGATCAACAAGCCGAGGATCCCTTGGCCCTGAAAGAAGGCCAGGTTTGCAATGTAACTTATGTTGATGCTGAGAAAGAGGAAACCGCTACACACAAGACGGTCGTTTATGAGGGCTTGGCGGACGGGCACCTGTTTTTCGAGGATCCGAGCACGGGCTTGTTCAGTTTCCCCGAGGGAGACCTCATTGAAATGGTGTTGGTTAAAAAGACCGAGGACGATCAGTCCGAAGAGGAGAAGTTTTAGCCATGAAGCCTAAAGTCTGTTTTCTTAATCACAAAGGCAGAATGCCTGCCAAGAAGTGGTTTTTGTTGGCGAAGCATTTCGATATCCGAATGCATGCCTGTGATTGGTCCTACGGCATTTCTCGGTGTCCTTGGAAGTTGCGCGGCCATGACCTGATCGTGGCCCAGACGGTATATCATGGACTGCTGGCCTGTTTGTTTGCTCCTGGAACTCCCCTTATAGTTGAAAACCACGGGGACCTGTCTCAGCGTAATAAGTGGATTGCAAAGTTTGTCATGTCTCGTGCTGCCGGCATACGAGCCGTTTCCGATTCCACCCTGAAACAGTTTCTACCTCTTGCCGGAAAGTATCCCTGGAGCCGCAGAGAGTCCCTTATGATCGAAACCTTTCCCGCCTGGACGGATATCGATCTCTTTATGGATGCGTACACTAAGTACAAGAAGCCAGGGGAGAGGATCATTCTGTATGCGGGGGAAATTGCAAGGCATAAGGGCCTGGATGTCTTGTTTAATGCCTTCAGGTTGTTGCGAGATCCCGATGCAACGCTCATTGTAGTTGGCAAGGCGCAGCCCAGAAACCTGAACTATTTGGCAACGCTTGCCCTGCGTCGTAATGCTGAAAACTTGCGAATATCTTTCGAGCAATTCATGCCACAGGAACAACTTGCCAGGCGCATGGCCCAGGCCGATGTGGTTGTGGTCCCGTCTCTCCGGGAGGGCTATGGCCGGGTAGCAGTTGAGGCCATGGCAACCGGAACACCCGCGATCGCCTCTGCCGTTGGGGGCCTGCCCGAGATTGTCAAAACGGGCGTTACGGGCTTTCTGGTGGAACCGGGCGATGCAGAGCAACTTGCTCATTGGATCGAGTATGTCCTGAGCAACCCGGACGATACGAGGGTAATGGGGCACCTGGCGCATGCCACGGCTTATGAGCTGTATTCCACGAAAGAGTACGTGGAGAACTATCGGGGGTTAATAGAGGGGGTAATTAGCGATGAGTGTTGACTTGACAGAGACAGGCACCTCTTTGGTTCCGTTGTTGCTCATATACTTACCAATAGGCGTGATCGCGGTCTTTTTTTGTGAAGCCAGTTTTTGGGGCTTAATGAAGGTGTGGGGCTTTACCACATTGATAATTTCTCTAATGGTGGGTTTCGTTGGACCGTGACGGAGTGACAGAGAGTTTGGGGGTTAATAGAGTCATGTCTGTGAAAACTCGCAAGCCTGATTTCATTGGCATAGGCGCGATGAAGGCCGGGACAAGTTGGCTGGCGGCATGCCTGAGAGCCCATCCGCAGATTTACTTGCCCAGGAAGGATCTCAATTTTTGGTCCAGGGACCCCTCGTCCAGGGATATCCGCGAATATGAGGAAAGGTTTGGCCGATGTCCCCAGGAAAAGATATGCGGGGAATTCTCCACCAGTTATCTGGACAGCATTCTCGCCTGGATGAAAATATCCAAGTATTACCCAGACGCCAAGATCATCATGTGCCTCCGGGAACCCGTAGACCGTGCGATCTCACATTATAAGCACCTTATGAGGTACGGGAAGATTCCCAAGGCCTGGACCATCCGGGACGCGATCTCTGCCCATCCCCAAATCCTCTATAGGGGACGGTATGCGGAAGCGGCTGGATGGTGGCTACAGAACCATGAATGCCACATTATCATCTACGACACCATGGGAGCCCATCCAAGCACCACGCTGTATTGGCTGTACGAGGACCTGCATGTTGATCCTCTCTTCGATCCTCCCCTTCTGAACCAGCGAGTCAACGCCGGAGGCATACCCAGGAGTCAATGGGTCGAGAAGTCTTTATTTCGGCTCAGGCTGTTCGTCTACAACCGAATTCCAAGCGTTCCTTCGTTCTGGTGGTCATCGTGGTGCGTCCGCATGCGTAATATCATGCTTTCGATAAACCGGCAGCGGGTAGATGTGATTGTCTCGGAGAACGAGAGGGAGTTCCTGAAAGGCTATTACGGGAAGGATGTCGAACAACTAGAGGGCATTATTGGCTGCCCTGGATTTGAACTGCCGGAGGGGTGGAAATAATGTCTGCACCAAGTAACGCAATAACGGTTGGAGAAGAAACTCGGACGCAGTGGGAAAATCCGAACTCTGAGGTTTTAGATCTTGAGGCAGTGTGTCTTTGCGGATGGAGCGGACAACTCAGGGATCTGCTTTGTGACCCAGGGGATCCATCTCCGGAGTCCATGGTCACATGCGCCAGTTTCTGGTTCAACTTCATTCCCCGCTTTTCAAATGATTTTTGGTGTCCAAACTGTAAGACCAAAGCGTGGTATTGGAAATAAAATGAGGTTGAGATGAACAAAATGTTGAAGGGTTGCTTTTTTGTTCTTTGTTGTCTGCCAACATACGCTTCGTATGTCGTAGTTGGGTTTAGCAAGTTTACTTTCTTTATGATGCCATTGATAGGGTATGGGATACTTTTTCTCATTATAACGAAGGGGAAGACTGTCGAATGAAACGCAAAGTCAAACAGCACGAACCAATTGCCGAATGGGCAACCATGGATCTAAAAACAGGCCTCATCTTGGAGAGGCATTTAACCTATGACTATAAAGATTTCCTCGGCCATTACCCCATTGCAATAAGAAAGCCGGCTTGGCGGCGACTGCCTTGGTGGTGGCGCGTTTGCGTCTTGATTCTTGTGTCAATCGTTAGTTCGCTAATCTTTCTATCTTGGGTGGCATCATAATGAAACACTTAATTCGCAACTATCTCATCTGGCTTTTTGGCCGCAAGAAGCGCGTAGGCAAGCGGGTGATCTGCCTGCATGAGGCTGAACATGAAGAGAAGTTTGAAAGGCGTATCGCTTGGCTTTGTCGGAATTACTATGTTGTGCCGCTTACGAGACTGCTGAGTGATCCTGACGTACCCCTGCCCGCTGTGGCCCTCACGTTCGATGACAGGTTCTTCTATGATTGGGAAAACAGGGTGTTTCCTATTTGCGATAAACATGAGGTCACGCCAACATTTTTTGTATCGGGTGGCTTGCCGTTTTCGGATTTTGGCAATGCGAATGCTCCTATCAACACGCAATGGGTTTTTCGGCAGGTTGGTTCTCACACGCAGAGCCATTTTAATCTCCAGAAGATTACAGAAATAGTAACCCTGGAGACGCAGATCCACGACCACATGATCGACATGCGAAGGAAAGTAGGTCGTCAGCTCACTTCCTATTTTGCCTATCCCTACGGTGGCCCCGGAACATGGAACTGTGCGGTCAAGAAGGTGCTCATGGATAATCCGCGTATCACCCACGCCTTCACCACGATCCCCGGCTTCTACACGGAGGACACGGACCCTTATGAATGCCCCAGGGATCAACTGGACATAAATCAACCCGAGTGGCTGTGGAGGGCGTGGCTCAACGGTGGGTATGACCGCCTCTTTCGCATAAGACATTGGAGGGAGTTTAGATGAAACTCTACTGCCGCAATTGCCGAAAAGACATTCAGCCGAGGAAGGATGAGAACAACGGGGGGACCATCATCCGAGAGGTGTGTCCTCATTGCCAGAATGTGATCAGAACAACCTGGCGCGAAAAGCCGAAAAAGGTGAACCAATGAACTTGTGTCTTATCTGTCCAACCGTTGACTCCGAGCATCCCATTAACGCCTCTCTGGTGCGCTGGATCGAGGTGTTGAGCGAAAGGCCGGAGGTTCAAGAAATTGCCGTTCTTTGCCTCGAAGAGGATGATCATCGCTGGTATCACATAATGCATCCCTATGTTGAGGCTTTCAGAGAAAAAAACCGAATAAAGACGCTCTGGCATTTTTATTCTGCGATTCGGCGTGTGTCTCATAGTCACAGTATTGATCATTTCCTCATCTGGGGCGGCGGCTGGTATCCTCTATTGCTCTTGCCCTTTCGTCTCATGGGCAAGCCCGTTTACCGCTGGAAAGCCCACCGGAAGGTCAGTGTTTGGGACCGCATCTTCACCCATTTCTGCCTTACGAAGTCTTTCACGTCTACTCCCTCGGCCTATCCCGTGGAGTCCAAGAGAGTGATTCCCTTGGGCCAGGGAGTGGATGTGAATCACTTTCGGCCCATGCCGGAGGTTAAGAAGGTTGGGGACCTGGTGACCGTGGGGCGGGTGTGCAAGGCGAAGCGGATACATCAGATGATCAAAGCTCTGAAGCTGTGCAACGAGAAACATGGCACGAACTATACGTTAGATGTCTACGGGCCTTGGCATATGGTTCAAGGAGATGAGGAATACATGCATAAGGTGTTTTGGGAGGCTCCCGCTATTATTACATTCCATGGTGCAGTTTCAAGGCAAGAATTGCCGAAGATCCTCAACCGCTATCGTGCGTACCTCAACTTCGCCTACGACTCGTGTGCCCTGGACCGGGCCGTTATGGAGGCCATGGCCTGCGGACTGCCGGTGATCTCGTGCCATCCGTGTGTGAGAGAAATACTGCCAGAAGGGGCGTGTGAAACGCATATTGTAGATCCATATGATGTCAATGCCCAAGCCGCTGCAATCAGGCTCCGGTTACTTTTTTCGAAAGACCCTTCGCCAAGTTTTACCATCTGGCGAGAAATTGCCGAACAACACAGCCTCGAATCCCTCCTGGGAAAAATTATAAACCACATTCAAAGGAGTAACTTATGAAACCTTATGCACTGTTTCAAACATCCAACAAAACGATCCACCTTGGATTATCTGCTGGATACGGCGTTAACAAATATGCGTGCGGTACCCCATGGCAAAAGGGCTGCAAAAGGATTTCACCCGGCTCCCTGCAAGCCCTTGCCCGGACCCTCGATAGTGAGGATATGTGCAAGAAGTGCCGGAAGAAACTGTCGATCATTTTCGCAAAGAAAGGCAAGGCCATTACGTCTCTCGTTCTGGCCAAGTAAACAGCTATACGGGAGGGATTCGAGGCATGACACAGACTAGATACCACTTGGCGTTAGACTTGATGAGGGACCGTGACGGCTATTACCCCATTCTGGACGTGGGAGGGGGGAGCGGGACGTTCTTTGATATGGCCGGCCGTAAAAATCTGTTTGCTTGGGGATCTAAAAACGTAATTATTGACAAATCGCAGGTATCTCTCTGGGCGGCAGAGAAAAAGGGATACCACGTTAGGTTAGTAGATTTGAACAGCAGTTTAGGCCTGCCCTTTCCGTCAGAACACTTTAGAACATCTGTTGCACTGGACGTCCTCGAACACTTGCGAGATCCGGCCTTTGTTTTGAAAGAAATGTTGAGGGTGTCCAAAGAAGCCGTGATCGTGGTTCCCAATTTCTCCTACTGGAAGCAACGCCTCCAGGTTCTCAGAGGTCGGTATCCTGCGCTTATGAGGCCATCGCGGAAACATTGCTACTGGATGAATCCCAAAGCCCTGACGTGTCTTGTTGAAGAGGCCGGGGGAAAGATCGATCAATGGAAATATTCGTGCCCTGTCCGCTTTGGGAAAACCGTGGGCTGGATCCTGGCGCACTCCTGGCCGACCATGTTCGCGCCGGCATTGGGAGTCAGGGTGGTGAAAGGAGATAAGTTATGAGCGATAAAAGTAAACTGCTTAGCACCGACATAAAACAAGCCGCATTGACGCTATCGACCCAGGAGGTCCGATATTTGGTAGATACCTACTATACGTTTCAGGAAAACCGGAAACGAGCCAACAATCAACTGCGATCCATGGCAGAGATACAGGAACCATCGGAAATAATAACATGGATAGCGCAGATGAATGATGCCCTGGAAAACGAGATCAAAATAGCGCTCGATGTCTATTCGTATAACCATCCAGTGGGCTGCTGGTCTCGTACCGTAAAGGGCATCGGCCCGGTGATAGCCGCTGGCCTGCTCGCTCACATAGATATTACAATGGCTCCCACGGTAGGTCATATCTGGCGGTTTGGCGGGTATGACCCGACCTGTATCTGGGAAAAGAAACAAAAAAGGCCCTGGAATGCTTCACTGAAAACACTATTCTGGAAGATCGGCGAGTCGTTTGTGAAGGTGAGCGGTAACGGGAGTTTTTACGGGGAGCTATACGTTGAGCGGAAGGCAAAGGAGATCGAGAGAAACGAGCGGGGCGATTTCAGGGATCAGGCTTCTGTGGCGACGGATCGTGTGGGTAAGAAGACCAAGGCGTACAAGTATAACA
This sequence comes from Deltaproteobacteria bacterium, assembly GCA_030667105.1. The sequence goes on along the minus strand of DAOUWN010000001.1, from coordinate 41,100 downwards.
AGGAAGGGAAGCTCGCCCCGGGTCATATCCACAGCAGGGCCAAGCGGTGGGCGGTAAAGCTCTTTTTGGCCCATTGGCACGAAAAGATGTACGAGCACCATTACGATGAAGCACCGCCCAAGCCATACGTGATTGAGCACTTGGGGCATGTGCACATGATCGAGGCGGAATAGCCACTACCTGAGAGAGTGCCAATCGGAATGAGCGAGCCACATTCACGGAGAGTACCAAGCAAGATGAGCGAGCCATATAATTAGAGGGTACCGCAATATGTGAGCGCAGCCAGTGTCTTTGAGAATACCATCACACAAGAGCGTACAGCCACTACCAGGGAGAGTACCAAGGATTAGGAGCGTAGCCACGTCTGTGGAGAGCACCATGGGCACAGAGCGAACCATCTATTGTGAGGGTACCAAAGAGCTAGAGTGAACCAAAAGAATAGAGAGTACCACTGTGTGAGAGTGAGCCAAACGATTGGAGAGCACCATTGAGAAAGAGCGTACACCGATGTCAATAGCCGAAAAAAGGGCAAGCCGACGTCGCACGATCTGCGAAGTGCATAGGGAGATCCACGATGCCGTGCAGGCCGACGAACCCAAGAATAAGGTCCTGGCGCTCCTGAAAGAGGCCTACGATTATGGCAAGCGCATGGACGCGAAGCTGAGAGAACAGAAACGCGATTATGATGAGGGTCTCTGGCCGGACAATCCCAACTGGAAAAAGAGCAGAAAGCAAAGGAGGGTGCCCGTATGGAGAAACAGGCTGAAAAGGTGGTTCCGGGTTTAATGGCAGAATATAGAAACAGGCCACCCCGTGGGTTTGTTCTCGTCTTGGTGGATAAGATACGCGGTTATGATCTCGATTGCGAGTTTTGCCAGATACCAACGAACCTGAAGAGCTCCAAGGCGCAAAGACGCTATATCGAATACCGGATTAAGATCTTTATGTCTGAAATATGGGGGATCTTATGAAATGTCTATCGCTCAGAAATCCCTGGCCATACGCCATTTTTCATTTAGAGAAAGACTTCGAAAATAGGCCCTGGTCCAGTAACCACCGGGGTCCCCTTCTAATCCATACAAGCAAGACCTGGGACCAAAGGGGCTACGAATTCTTGACGGGCCAATTCATGGACGAGTGGGTTCCGAGCAAGGATCACCATGTATTCGGCGCCATAGTGGGGCGCGTGGAGGTTATCGACTGCCTGGACGATGCCGACTCCCGATGGTTCTACGGGCCGTTCGGGTTGGAGCTGGCGAACCCGGTGGAGTTCAAGAAGCCGATTCCCTGGAGAGGCCAGTTGGGGCTGTTCGATGTGCCGGCGAATGTGATTAAGGAATGAGGGAGGTAAACGATGGGGAACAATACTGTTCTGCTTGTTATTCCAACACTGCAGGCAATCCAGGACAGCGAGATTAATTTTCAGATCCTGACATTTTGGGATTCTGGTTTCACGATTCAGCTAGGAGACCATGTAAACGGGATTGTCGCTGAAATAGACTTCGAACAACTCCAAGATGGGGTTAACTGGTTAGTGGGAGCTGTTTTGGAACATTTCCCAAAGAGCAAGTTTGCCTGCGAATATCAGGGCAAGAAGTGGCCTCCTGGCTGATGAAGATAAAAGCAATTTTCCCAATAGTCGGCGGAAAATGGCGCCTATCACGACATTTGGTTAGACTTGTTCCACGGCACCAAACTTATGTTGAGGTATTTGGTGGATCCGGTGCCCTGCTCTTCACTAAACAGCCAAGCGACGTCGAATGTATAAACGATACTGATTCGGAAATTGTTAATTTTTTCAGGGTTCTGCAGCGTAGACGCATGGCCAGTAGATTAATAGAGGAATTGTGTTTTGTGCCATATTCCAGGCAAGTTTACGAAGAGGCCTGCAAATCGGAAATACCTCGAGACCCCGTTTTGCGAGCCAAACGATTTTTTATCCTGGCCAAAATGGCGTGGGGTGGGTACCGAAGTGGCGGCCGTAAAACCGGTCAGTCACCGGGTCGTTGGCGTTTCTCCGTAGGCAACCATTGCGCCGGGGCTAAAGAGGTGAACCAATTCAAGCGAACCATAGAGCAATTGGATAGATTTGCAGACCGATTGCGCCATGTCTATATCGAACATTCCGATTTTCGCAAAGTTTTTCAACAATGGGACAGGGGCTTTAAAGGCGGGCCCGGGTCGCAATGGGCCACAGGCACCTTCTTTTTCGTAGATCCTCCATATGTTGGCACGGAAGGATATTATAGGGGAAACTTTTCAGAACAAGACCATAGAGACTTATCTGTATGCCTTAACGAGATTCAGGGAAAGGCCATGGTAACATATTATCCGAATCCCCTTATTGATGAATTGTATCCTGAACCGAAATGGCGCCGGATCCATCTATCGTCGGTCAAGAATGCCCAATGTGCGAATGGGTCTCGATCAAGGGTCGAAGAATTAGTCCTGATGAATTACAAGTTGGAGAAACAGCAAAGAAATTTGTTTGATGCATGAAAATCCTCCACATCATAACCAGCATCGCAACCGGGGGCGCGGAGAAAAGTTTACTGACGCTTTGCCGTGAACTGAAGTCTCGGGGTTGCGATTTGCGTGTCATTTACCTCAAAAAAAACGGCAAGGCGTCAAACAGCCTTTGTGGCGCGTTCAACCTCTCAGGAGTTACGAGTCGTCGCGCCAAGGCAAGATCTCTTATCCTGGCCTGCCTCCGTTCCGATTTGGGCTATGATTTGATCCACACTCATCTGCCAAAAGCCGATTTTTTAGGGTTGATCCTGTCTAAACTGATCTTTCGGGGCACTCCCTGGGTCTGTACGGTCCACGATCGATTCAACCCGGACCACGAATGGAGGGGCATGAGGTTTTTACGGCTGATGTTCTGGGTCTGGAAACGGGCCGATGCGGTGATCGCAATTACGCAGCATGTGAAAGATTGGCTTGTTGAAAATGGAGTCCCTGAGGAAAAAGCGAGGGTTATATATTATGGGGTTGAGAGTATAGGCTTTGTGGCGAGAGATAGCGAGGACGTGAGGGCGAAGTGTTGAATTGTGAATTTTGGCTCTCTTTTTTCAGGTTGTGGTGGTTTTGACCTTGGATTTGAGCGGGCTGGCATGTCTGTTTTATGGCAGTGCGAGAAAGATAGTCAATGTAGAAAACTTTTAAAACGCCACTGGCCTAATACACCAATCTTTAGGGATATAACAGAGGATAATGATTACACATCAGTTGAACTTATTTGCGGAGGCGATCCGTGCCCGATTAGAAGCAAAGCAAGAGCAATGTGGAAAACGAAACAACCCGACCTATCCGGATACTTCCTTGCCGTGGTCGCAAGAATGCGGCCCGGGTGGGTGGTCCGCGAAAATGTTCCTGCATCAGATGATGTCCACTTCTCTGCCGCATTGGAAATGCTCGGATACCGAATTGTTATTATCTCAGCAAATGCCGCTACGATTACGGCTCAAAACAGAGAGAGGGATTTTATTGTGGGATGTCCTCCAGAAAACCGCAAAGCATTTATCAAGGCGATACCTGTCCACGAAAGCAATAAAAGGTATATTGAAACGCAATATGAAAAAACATCGGCCTATCCTGTTCTTACTACCCACGCGTATAGGTGGGATGCTCGGGATGGTTACATTTGGGACGGGAAAGGACTTAGCGTTGCAGATAGTGAAGAAAGGCGACAGTTTGCAGGGTTTCCAAGTGGATGGTTTGATTCAATATCTAAAACAGCAGTGGCTAAAATGACTGGGAACGCTGTTGTGGTTCAGGTTGCGGAATGTTTGGGGAAAATGATTAATAAAGCCAATAACATGTTCTAAGGTTTTATCCAACAAAGGAGGTGAACGATCATGGCGCGACAGAGAATTAACGCATTGGCTAAGTACCGGCTGGAGAGAGTGCTTTCGGAACTCAAGAGCATTCAGGCCGAGAGCAAGTTTAAGAAACTCGACACATGGAATCTTGAGCAGGCTACGGAGATGATAGGGCAGGTAGTGAGTCCGGACAAGGGCAAGGCAGGAGATGCCGTTGGAAAGGAGATTTGATATGAGAACACAAGATGAAATAGTGGCTAGAATCAACCAGCGTAGAACCAATGATTTTTTGGTCTTTGAAGTTTCGGAATATGTAGACTATCTGGACTTTGACCACGCAAAGCCGTTCTTAAAGGAGGACGTGACAGAAGAACAATGGGCAGAACACAGAAGTGCTGTCACCACTCCAATTGATGCGATTAAGAACTATATGGCTTTTGCTTGGGACAAAGCCAATGATTGCAGAGGAATATCTGCAAACAGGTCTATTAACCACTGTATTGCGTGGCTGTGGTTAGCTGAAGAAGATGAATTTTTGGAGAAGGTAGAGAAAGAATACAAAGCAAACTACCACTATTACGGCAAACCCATACTGGAGATGATCTGCGAGAGGATTGGATTGGATTGGAAGCAATGGGATAACGGAACAAGAACAAACGAGGACTGATATGAGCAAACCAAAAACCATCGGCTCCATAGGCCGCTTGCAGCCGCGCAAGGGCCACAAGACCCTCATCGAGGCCATGCCGTACATTCTCCATGAGTTTCCCGATGCTCAACTCAGGATTGCCGGCGCGGATCCGGACGGGTACTTGGCAGAGTTGAAAGACCTCATCCACTTTCTCGACCTGGACGGTAAAGTAATACTTGAGGGCTTTGTTGAGGATATCCCGAAATTCCTCTCCGAGCTGGATGTGTTTGCGCTGGCCTCAACAGACGAAGGCCTGGGCCTGGTGCTCATAGAGGCGATGGCGGCGGGGCTGCCTGTGGTGTGCAGTGATATTACGCCGTTTCGAGAGATCATCAACTGTTTTAAGTGTAAGCCGGGTGATGCCAAGTGCTTTGGAACTGCGATTATCGCAATACTGAAATTTCCGGCCGACTTCGATCAAGCTCATAATTTCTCTGCTGAGACCATGGCCGACAAGACGCTGGAGGTGTACCGGAGGGTGATGTGAGTAATAAAATAGTCTACTTCCCAAACATCAAGGGAAAACTGCCTGAAGTTATCGACGATCTGATGAAGGCCTATCACGAGGGCCGAGTAAAGAACCTCACGCTGGCATATACTGAAGAATATAAAGATGGTGAAGAACGGAAGGGGTTTGTTAACTCGATTGGCTACTACTGGTTTGGAGAAGACTCTACCCTGTTCTGTTTGGGTCTCGTGAGTTCACTGGAGTCGATTATCAGAAAACACTTAGAATGGCCAATGGGTGATGAGTGAAGATCAAAAAATCCCAACTTGAATATTACGAGATCACCTGGGATCGATGGGAGAACAAGACCTATCTGTGCGTCAAGGTTGTGCGGATCCTCCGCAACAAAAAAGGCAAGACCAACAAAACCAAATACAAGAACATGATCACGCTGCCCTCGATAGACTTGACGAATCCGGCGAAGACTCAGTTGCAGCAGCACAAACTGGCACGAAGCACATGGAATGAACTGAAGAAAGTCGTAGATCAGGTGTTGAAGAAGATACCGAAAGGGAAGGTGGAGTTTTAAGATGCCAACAAAGATTGAATGGGTACGAGCCGACGACAAAACACCGGGGGAAACCTGGAACGCAATGACTGGATGTAGCCATGCAGGTTCCCCTGGATGTGACAACTGCTATGCCGCAAGGCTGGCAGCCACCAGGTTAAAGCATCACCCGAACTATAAAGGCCTGGCAGTGATGCGTAATGGTCATCCACAGTGGACCGGGGAGGTGCGGTTTAATCCTAAAGAATTAGAAAAGCCCCTTCGCTGGAAAAAACCTCGCAGGATCTTTGTGGTGAGCATGGGGGATCTGTTTCATGAGGATGTGCCGTCTGAGTTTATAGACCAGGTTTTTGCTACGATGATGTACGGTTTTCAACACACTTTTTTGATCCTAACTAAACGGCCCGACCGAATGTTGGAATATTTTCAATCAATACGAAACAATTCTCGTGGTTATATCCATGGAGAATTTGGATATCTGTCCACCACAGATGAGCGCATCTCGTCTAATCGGGCTTGGGAAAAAATGCGCTGTTATTACCATGGGAAAAAACCAAGTACATCTATAGGCGATGCCACTGCTTGGCCATGGCCATTACCCAACCTCTGGCTTGGCGTTACGGTCGAGAACGATGACCACAAGGACCGCATCGAAACCCTATTGCAGATTCCCGCAGCGGTTTACTGGATATCCCATGAGCCCGCCCTTGGGCCAATAGTCTATCCTCCTGAATTTCTTGCCCTTGGAAATAGAGCATGGCTTGTGTCCGGGGGAGAATCCGGTCCTCGTGCAAGGCCATCCCACCCGGATTACTTCAGACAAGACAGGGACCAGTGCGTTGACGCGGGTGTGCCTTGGTTTATGAAACAAATGTCAGGCAAAACCACAAAAGAACGTCACGCAATACCAAACGATTTAATGATAAGGGAGTATCCAGATGCCATATAAAGATCCCGTTGTCGCCAAGGAAAAGGCGAAAGAACGTAAAAAGCGATGGCAAGACCGAGAACGTATTAAGCGAATTAACAAAGGATTACCTGCTGATGGCAGAGGGAAACACAAAAACCATGCGAAAAGCGTGAATGCTGGACGCTGGAATACTGATAAAATTATCAGTAGCCATGGGTATATAAAAATAAGAGTGGGGCGAAATCATCCACTAGCAGATCCAAACGGTTACGCCTATGAGCACCTTTTGGTATGGTATTCAGCCGGGAAAATACCTCCTAAAGCAAATGAATTAATTCACCATAAAAATGAGAACAAGTCAGATAACCGCCTTGAGAATTTGGAATTAAAAACCAGAAGTAGCCACAATATTCATCATAATCAGACAATGAACAAAAACGATATAGGACAATTTGTCACCAAGAAAGCCGCAGGCCGTCTGCTCGACGGCAGGGAACATAGTGAGTACCCAGGATAACCAACCTCCCTTCAAGGAATACCGAGGCGACGGCTGGCCCCTGTGCCCGAAATGCGGGCATGACGAATTGTATCGGTCACTTGACAAGGATGGCCTGATTAAGTGCTTTGCTTGTAAGTTTCGCTGGCAAGGAATGCTGTTAGAGAGAAAGAAAACAATCAAGCCCCCCCTCCTGGTTGGTGAAAAAGGATGAAGAGAAAAGCTCTTCTGATTAAGCAAATCAATCAGGCACCAGAACCATTGTGGTCATACATTCATGACCTGGAGACCGCACAGTGTTCCGAGCTTGTGGAAGAAAACCATGCGCTTTCTGAAAACCTAGAGGGCGTAAGACGATTGAACGCCATGCTCAAAGACCAGGTTCTCGATCTTTACCAGGTAATTCAAAAACTCAAGAGATCGCGGGCGGCGTGGAAAGGCCAACATACGCGGATAAAAAGGAAAAGGCGAAATGCATGAAGATGTGAGCCCCTGCAGGTCCTGCGAACGGGTGGATGAGCCAAAAGAAGAGTGCTATAAAGGTTGTGTGAGGCTGGACGCCTGGAGAAACGGACAGCCGATGCCTTCGGGAGACGGAGAACAGGAGGTGGTTGTCCATACAAGGTTGCCGGAACCACCGGACCCCACGAAACCGAACGAGAAGGAGGTGAATAAGATGGGAAATGAACAACCCGTAACCAGGGAAGAACTACAGAAAGAGTTGACCAGGCTGACCACGCTTCTCCGAGGGGAATATGAGCCGATGGAAGCAGAGATCAAGAGCCTCACGAAAAAAGTGGAGGTCTGGGTTGCCAAGATCAAGGCCGTTAAGCAGATCGTAGATCGGATGGGCTGGAGCTCAGATGTTTTCACGGGGATAAGCGGGAAGATATCTAAGATCGAGACTGTGATCAGGCAGCACAGTCATAACGGAAACGGCAAGGCGGTTCTGACTAAGGATATTGATTTTTAAATGAGAGCAAGAAATATCAAGCCAGGTTTTTTCCAAAACGATGAGTTGTCCGATCTTATACCTTTGGCCCGGATATTATTTGCTGGTCTGTGGTGTTTTGCTGATCGAGAAGGACGGTTTGAGTGGAAACCGAAAAAAATTAAGGCTCTGATCCTGCCTTACGATAAATGTAATGTCATGTCATTACTTGATGCTTTAGCTCAAAAAAACTTTATTTTAAGGTACGAAATAGATGGAAACGACTATGGATGGATACCAACATTTTTAGAACATCAAAATCCTCATCCGCACGAAAAAAAATCAAGAATTCCAGAGTGTTCTGAAAATGTAATTAAATGTCATGACATGTCATTGCATGACATTAAATGTAAATGTCCAGTATGTGTAAGTAATAGGGATTCAAAGAAGAGGGATTCAGAAAAAGGGGGGTCTGGGGGGAAGGAAAAAATCGAAGATGAAAAAATCAAATATGCCGAGTTTGTTTCACTGACCGAGGACGAACATCGAAAGCTGATCGAAAAATATGGAGACAGGATAACGGAACAGATCATTGAAAAACTCAACAACGGCAAAGGCGCGAAGGGCTATACATACAAGTCTGATTATCATGCTGTTTTTACTTGGGTAGCGCGTGCCGTATTTGAAGATATGGAAAAAGAGGGAGCTGATTTTAAGGGTGTCGAATCCGAAGCCTTCAAACAATATCAAGCAAAGAAAAAGAAGAAAGAGGATGGTCACAAGTGAAAATATTCAACCGTAAACCCCTGATCCGCAACGCCACGCCTCCCTGGGATCTGTTTGACGAGGATGAAATGGCTTTGATAACAGCAGCGGTGAAAAGGTCCTTTGCCCTGGAACGATGGGGCGCTAAGCCTAAGGTTTCCCCTGATGAGTTAGAGGCAGTTAAGGAATTATTTGATCTGGCGGCATTCCATGGGTACATGCAGAACGGTACTGGTCCCGATGGGAAGATACGTTGGGCTGTTATTTGTGAGCCGATGGGCAAGGAAATGCAGAAACATATGGTCGTGGTCACGATCAAGCCCTGCGAGGAATGCGGAAGGAAGTTTCAGGCGAAGCATTATGCGAAATCTAATCCTAAGTATCCAGGTACGGAGGTTCCTCCGGATCTGTGCGATAGGTGTGGTAGGAGGGCCATGAAGGAACAAAAGAGGTTGGAAAACAAAACCGAAAAGCAACCGGAGATACCGTTTTAATAACACAAGCCCTGAGGGGAGACAGGAGATGAGGATGAGTAGAGTTGATATACTTGAGGCAGAGAACGAGAAACTGCGCTTACGCTTAGTCTGCATGGACAATCTATGGCATAGGCATAATGGGCACGTTCAATATCGTGAAAGATGCGAAGAAATGCAGTGTCGTGGAAACGCTATTGCTCTTTTTGGGAAGCCTTCAATGTCTGTACCTGAAAGGAAACAATATGATGAGGATCTCAAGCAAGCCCTGGAGGATTCAAAATGAATGAACAAATAGAAAGTTTTGCCAGGGATACGTTAAAACAAGGATTAGCCCAATGCACGGAAGGACAGCAACTTTTGTTCAAGCGCATGTATGCCAAGGGAAATTTAGAAATGCTTATCGACGATGTAGTTGACAATATGGAAAGTGAAAAACTTGATTGGGCTATGCAGCAGGTGCAACGAACACTAGATCGGCAAGCCTTGAAGGAACCATTATGAAAGAGCTATCTGAAGCCGGTAAGAAAGAATTAGCTCTAGCAATCATTCTCTGGAAAGACTTTAAGAGTGAAGGAAAGATGAACATTGAGGTAACAAAAATAGCATTGGAATTTACTAAGCATTTAGGCATTGAAAAAGAATTTAGTGACCTAATATCAAAAATACCACCAATGAAGATTATTGAAAGACATCCATGAGTAAGCAACCAATTTGGTGAAGGTGAGCTATGAACGGACAGCCTTGGACAAAAAAAGATTTGAGTATATTGCGCGCGCGTTATCCTGAAATGGCTACTTGGAAACTTACAAAAGAGCTAAATAGATCGGAGTCCGCTATATATGGTCAGGCACACAGCCTCGGCCTACGAAAAAGCCAAGCGTTCCTGCAAAGTCCAATGGAACTAAACCGAGCGAAGGCGATCAGCAGCGCGGCCCAGGCCATCATCAATTCGGCAAAGGTTGAAGTCGATTTTTTGAGGGTCACAGGAGGCCTTGAGGGCAGCGGGTTTATTCCATACGAACCAAGAAAGCCGTTGCCGGATAAATAAATCTTTCAAAAAGAAGGAGTAAAAAGCATGCTAAGTATAGGTATAGATCCCGGGAAAGACGGTGCCATCGCCTTTCTGGGAGAAAACCTGGTTAAAGTCTATGACTGCCCTTCCACCGAGCAGGGCATGTCAAGGCTTTTACGTGGGCTGCCGGCCAGTCTTTCACCCAGGGCCGCGATTGAAAAACAGCCGCGAGTTATACGATTCAAGAACAAGAAAGGAGACATGCAGGTTGTGCCTGCGACTTTGCTCAATCGGAACTATGGTATGTGGAGGGGGATTCTCGCGGCGTATAATATACCCTTCGAGCTGGTCACGCCTGCTAGGTGGAGAAAAATCATAGACGCACCGAAGAAATTGAAGAAGAAGGAAAGATACTACCAAACGGCATGTCGCTTCTTTCCTGGGGTTGAGTTGACGGGGCCACGGGGTGGGATTAAGGACGGACGATGTGTTGCGCTCTTGCTGGCTCTCGATCTACAGCGAACATGCGCGCGCAAGCCCATCAACACTGAGAAACAGGGGGGATAATGTTATGGACAGAGGAAACGGAGATTGTTGCGCTAGGTGCCAGGGTGGTTCGACCCAGCTTGTGGAGATGCTCCAGGGTGTTTGGGTCTTTCTTTGCCTGGATTGTGTTGAGGACTTTAATCGTTTCATGTTAGAGGATGATGCCTTTCGTGAGTTTGAGTATTTGCATGAAGTCTATGTTATCATCAAGCGGAGGGGAATAAGCCTAACGGAAGCAATCGTGATTCCAGATCTCACCGGGAAACCTCGCCTACATCACAACCCTAATTTCAGGAAGATGCTTGATGATATTTTTGATATGCGATTGTCTCTGATGAAACGGGCTAAGGCGTGGGTTGCTGGCAAAATCAACACCGACTCAAGATCAACAGCAGGATAACCACCAAGGTCGCGATTTTAATTTCTGTCCAGTCTGTCCACATATTTTTTCACCATTCCGTCATCATAGAGTCTGTACGTCCAGGTTTCATCTACAAACCTCACCTGCATAATATCCGCAGGCAATCGAAACACTGAATAGTCTATCTCTTGTAAATCCGCTGGCTCGATATTACCAGGGGTCAGCAAGATGCCAACCCCTAGAGAAACAGTCAGGATTAGCCTGCGCATCGGATACCGTATGAACTCGCGTTGATTATTCCCTCGGCTCCCATTACCAAACACTGGTTGCACACGCAGATTTTTAGTATCTGACCATTGGCGTGATGAATGGTCGCTTTCAGAGTGGCCTCCCGCTCCCCGCACACGGGACACATAAGGGCAGACGTTCCTTGTCGCCATCTGATCGGCTCGTAACCCAAGAATCTAGTAGCAGTCCCTATGTTCATATTCACACTCCTTTCGCGCATGGTGAAACGCGCTGTGATGTCCAAAATCAGTTCTCGGTTCGTGATTTGCATTTCAACCACCTCCTCCCTCTCTGCTTTTTCTAAAACATTATTGGTATATTGTGGATTTGTCAACAGCTTTTTGCGCCTTTTTTCGCTCGGCAACCTGGCCTATATATTATATAGGAGCTATGGGCCGAAAAAACGACAAAAGCTCTAAACTTAGTTGTTGTGGATTACGCAACGGGCATATTTGCGGATAATAGGCTCTAGTTGAGTTTAGCTCAACTTGCAATAATGCTAATCATTATGGGTATAATAAGCCAAAAACGGGGAAGGAGGTGAATAACATGAAAGAGCAAGAGTTTAACAATGTAGACCTAGATGAGATGGAACAAGAGGAAATAACCCGGCTAGTCTCAGAAGGCTATACTCAAGGACGCGTAGACTCTGAGGAAGGAAGGAAAACCTATTGGGAATTAAAAACAAACACATGGACTGGTGAAGATTAACAAAGGAGGTGAAACAGCCAATGACGGAAGAGAGAGTCACAATCAACGTCCGGGACGTCCCCAAGGGTGACTGGATCAAGTTTCGCAAGAAGTGCCTGGATCGCGGGATCAGCGCGTCAGAGGGCATCAGGGGGCTAATAAAGAGAGAGGGAGGTGAATAAGATGGGAGATAGCTGTTCGTTGAACATAAACTGTGCCAGGGTCGATCTGCCACAATTCGATGAGGCCCTGAAAGATGAAGCGGTTTGGTACGGGCCGGATGAGGGCATGTGGTGGGACGAAGAGGACGGAAGCAATACAGAGGTCAATGCCAGGATCTGCGAGGCCAATTACGGATGGTATGGACAGTTAGAAAAGCTGGCAAAGGCCGGGCTTACGTTTTACGGGATGCATGGCGCTGGAGGCACCTATGGACCCATGGCCTTCGCTTGCTATAAAGGTGAGTACGTAGAGGTCAATACCGATGTCGATGGTACGCCTAATGTAGCAGTAGCCAGGGATGGAGTCGATCAAAAGGAGATAAACAAGGTTAAGAGATTCTACAAGATCGAGGACAAGGCGCGTCAGTACATCGAGGATACATAACCCAAGAATGTGGTCCCGGAAGTGGCCACGAACTAAAAGGGGAGGTGAAGTATGGATACAGGACACGTCATTGAATTGAAAGAATGGGGGCCGTGCCGTTTAGTGCAAGGGGCGTACGCGAATGGTCGTGTTGCCCTACAATTGTTTTCTGATAAGCAGGGACCAATTGCAACGATTACAGTCAACTTACCCGAAGAACCCCTGGAGGACGGGGAATTCTTTGTGAAGGGTTGGAGCGAAAACGAGAGAATCATCCCGGATGTACTCGCAAGCGGGCTTTTCGAGGACACCGGCAAGCGGGTGCCCACGGGCTTTGTGGAAGCCCCTGTGTGGCGATTCACAGAAAGGGGTTTAATATGATAGAAATAATATGTGCTGCTTGTGCTGTTATTCTCGGTGTGGTTGGTTTCGCAATGATTGGACTTGGAATTATAGTTTATAAAGCTGGCGCCGAAGATGAGCATATGAACAGCGGTGGCTTCTTTGGGATTGGCATAAGTATTGTTGGTATAGCTTGTATACTTTTTGGGCTTGGGTAATGACAGAGACTTCTCCTTCGGTATCACCAAGGCCAAAGCCATCCATAAGAAAAACCCTGACAGTGCATGATTGGCCATGGGGCCGCAAACAACGATGCTCCATGCACTTCTTTGTCGAAACCCACCCAAAGCGCGGCCAAAGGTATGTCAAGCAATCCACGATGAACGGGCGCACGTACAAGCCAAAATGCGCCACCTACTCAACCAGAGTTCGAATAGTGGAGATCGACGGCAAAGTGGGCCGCGTTACATGGCATGAGGATTATAAGCTCTTCGGTATTGACATCGAGGACGGCAGCTATGGCGCCAAGACGTTCTTAAGGGATGAAGATGCCCTGGAACTGGCACGGCACTTCAATTTCATTCGGAAACCATAACATCTCCACGCCAAATTCTGGCGTGAGAATGCGCAAGAAAGGAGAGTGATTATATTATGCGAAACATTATTACCATAGACGCCGCATATGAAAGCCAGAACCCACAAAGCATTCAGCTTGCCGTAGAACTCGCGGGGGACTGGGACGAATACAAAGAAATTCGCGTCTTGGCCGATATCTTGATCGGCATTGTTGTGGGTTTGCAAAGCGATATCAAAACACAAGGCGAAGTTAGGGTCCTCATTACAACCAATGGCGCAGGTGACGACGATCATCACATAGCAATTTATCCCCAACGAGAACAAGAAAACGCCATTAATCCAAACTGGATCTAACATAACTCCCGCCACGGTATCCCCATACCGTCCACCACCCACCAAATAGGGCCTCCGACTCACCCACGGAGGCCCCCTCCTTTAAAAAAAATACGCCACTTTCAACATCCCCGCATATTATGTACCCCTCCATTTCGCACCCCATTAAGTATTGTATCTAAAAAAAAAGAGTTGACTTCTATTCAACTCCTCTTGATATCCTGATGTTATCACACCACTCATAAGGTATTTATATGGAATCTCAAACCGATCACGCAACTCCCCCACTGGACGCCTGGCAGAATCTCAAACCTCAAGAACAACTCGTCCTAAATCTCTATTGGAACGGTATCCCAAAATGGAAATGCGCTAAAATTGCGAATTATAAAGGTAAACGCAGATCAGCCCTCGTCCAAACAGCAGATAGAATAATAAAAAAGTATGAATCCCAGGCAGGCCGGGAAGAACTTTTAAACCAAGCGGGTTTGACTGATTCGAGATGGGTCAGGAATGTCATTTGGCTTGAAAGACACGTGAAAGCCAAGCGCAGCCTGAAGGACATGAATACCTGGTTGAAGACGGTTGGAGAGGCCAAGGGCATTCTCAAGGCCAAGGATTTCGATGGCGACGCAGGCGCTCAGATCAGAATCCTGGTCTCCAAGGAGGGCGAGGTCGAGACAGAGGATAAAAAGGCCTCCCAAGGCGCAAATCTATACCCAATCTCGATATCAGGCGATAAGAGCTAATTATGGGCACTGGCGGCCATGTAAGAGGCAAGATTATTAGGCAGTTTTCAGAGGGGCTTTTCTCGTGATAACTAACGGTATCAGGCATTTTTGATAAGGTTAGTTGTGTGTATTGCAAAAAAGGGATTCATAATAGTTATTATAAGACGTAGATTATGTTGACTTTGCCTTTTAATAATGTTACAACTACCAAAAATCATTGGAGATGTGACATGCGTAAGGCAATCGTAAACGAACTGGCAATTGATCTCTGGCAAAAGGATATGTATTCGCTTCAGATGATAGGCGATTACTTTGGCGTAACCAGGCAGGCTGTCCGTGTGTACCTAAGAAGGCGTGACATTGACACCGGCAAGACAATACAGCAGGTCGTATGTGATTATTGCGGCAAAGCCTTTGAGAAGCCCAGAGAGCGCGCACGGCGCAGTCGCAAGCATTATTGTTGCTCAGATCACTATTATGCTTCTATCGACAATCCCGACTATAACGCCAACAGGCAGGGCCAGAGAAATGCTCGTACAATGGTCAAGCGTTGTGGTTTTCTATTGGCATCGGAGCACGTTGTTCATCATAAAGACAGTGATAATACCAACAATGAACCTGATAACCTGTTGGTATTCGCAAGCCAGGCAGAGCACATGCGCTGGCATAGAGCAGGGGGGGCAGAAAGTGGAGTCGTTCCAGTATTTCCATGATCTATGTCAACTAACGGCCAACCGGATCGAAGAAAAGGCAAAGATCGGGTACCCTCCCCCCTGGGTTCATACCCCTCTCCCCCACATTTTTTTCTTTTTCCAACCCGTGTCTTTTTCCACACCCCTTGGAAGTGAGAGATGCCTGATTCGCCTGATTTGGTATTTCTTGAGACAACCGAGATGTTTGAGAAGGCCGATACTCGGGAGGTTGCGGAAATGTGTAGGCTGATAGCTGGTTTTCCTGACACCACTCAGATTTCCGGTTCTACGCCTGTTTATGATTTTGGTTTTCCGAATGTGGAGCTTAGCGAAGATGGTTAATTATTCCAACGAGGTAGTTTTGGACATTTCGGTTTTGGAGAGTGCGGCGGACGGTTTTGTTTATGTATTTTCGGATGGTGTGGAGATTCAGGCGGTTTCGTATTTGTCGAACGATCAGGTAGTGAGGTTGCTGTTGAGTCATGGGGATTTGAGGCGGTTACCTGGTTGGGCGCCGATATCGTTAAGGCGGGCGAAATTGCGGTACCCGTTTTTATTTTTCGAGACGGCGGGGGCGAATCCGATTTTGTATAGGGAGTTTTAGGCGGCATGGCTACTTCACTGGATTTTCGGATAAGTGAAACGATTCAAAGGTTTGTTTTATCCACTGCCGATGTTTGTGCGTTGATCGGGCCGTTCGGAGAGGGAAAATCATGGGGAGTGGTGATCAAGGCTCTTTATCATGCGGCAAAGCATGGTGTGCCGTGCAGGATGTGCGTTATCCGGGACACTTTGGAGAACATCAAGATCTCGGTCAAGCTGACGATGAAAGAGGCTTTGGGCAACCGGGTGCGGTTTTTTGACGGGGATCGTCAGTTCGAGATTAAGAGCAACCCGAAGATCGAGGGATTTTGTCTTGGTATCGATGATGCCGCGGCCATGTCGAGACTTCAGGGCATGGTAGGCGTTTCGATATTCTGGTTGGAAGAGCCGGCGCCGATTATCTACAAGGAGAATGCGGGGCTTGCGGAGCCCGTCTTTAATTTTTCTCTCAGTCGAAGTACCAGAGGGAACATACCACCGCTCGTCATGGTCAGTATGAACCCGGCCGACGAGGAGCATTGGACGTTCAAGAGGCTTATAGAGGCACCGGATTTTGATTCACGGTTTCCGCTAGTTCGCAAAGAAGTATTTACGATCCCGAAGGGCGAGAACTCATTTCTTGGGGAAAAACAGCGCCAGGTGAACGCGGCGGCCTTGGCCGGGGATCCCGAGTTGTACCAGCGGTATGTCGAGGGGGAATTTTCGTTCCTGCAGCCGGGAATAGCGGTTGCTCAAGCATTTAAGGAGTCGACCCATGTAAGCAAGGAGCCGCTGGAAGTGCTGCCCGGGCTCAGGGGATTCCGGTTTTATGACGCCTGGCACCATCCCTGTATTTTGCTTGGCCAGATCTATCCGAACGGTCGGCTGTTTTTTACGGATACGCTTTATGGCGATGGCATCGGTATGAAGCAGTTGATTGAAAGCTCCTGTCTTCCTTTGCTTGAGAGCCCGAAGTGGAGGGACAAGGTTAGCAACTGGAGGGATATCGGGGACCGCTCCATGCTTGTGCCGGATCAGAGCAATACCAGTATTACCACGGCCAGTGTTGTCGAGAATCTTTTGGGCTGCCGGTTCGAGCCGGGGCCGGACAAGTGGAACCTGAGAAAAGAGGCCGTCCAGCATGCTCTTACATACGCTCCGGACGGGCTTCCTGCCGTTTATATCTGAAAGACTAATCATCTGCTTCGGCGGGCGCTGAAGGGTGGCTGGCACTACAAGAAAGATAATTCGGGCAATGTGGTTAAGAATAAGCCGCAAAAAAATAAACATTCACACCCCGGAGACGCTTTCGGGTACGGATGCGCGATTATGCTGCCGATTATCCAGCGGCCGAAATTGCCGAGGGTGCCAAAGAAGATAATGCAAAAGAGGGCCGGGAGCTATGCGGCCAGGGGTTTCGGGCCGAGCATGCCAAGCAAGCAAAGGACTTATGGGTAAACAAGTCAAGAAATTGACGAGGAAGCAGAAGATCCTGATGAGCAGGCGCACGGAAAAAGACCTCAAGGGGAAGAACGATACCGAGATTCGAAGGATCGTTGAGAAATGCGCAAGGGAAAAACACCTGAAAAGCTGAAGGTCTGTAGGATCGCCACTAGATTAAATATAGGCGGTCCCGCGAGACAGGTCCAGGAGTTATCGAAGATGCCAGTTGATTATCTCGTTCTTTGTGGCATGCCAGACGATAGGGAAGGAAATATGGGTATTCCTGCCGTTAATCATGCGTATGTGCCCCTTCAGAGAGAAATTCATTTCCTTGATGACCTGACAGCTCTTTTTTGTATCATTTGGCGGCTTATCAAGTTCAAGCCGGATATCGTTCATACCCATACCTCTAAAGCCGGTTTTCTGGGCCGGATCGCGGCCTGGATCGCTCGGGTACCTGTCAGGATTCACACGTTTCATGGCCACACCCTTTACGGTTATTGGGGTTTCCTCAAGACCTGGTGTTTTAGGATCCTCGAACATCTTCTTGGTTACATCACAACCCGGATAATTGCGATTTCTCCTTCTCAAAAGGAAGAGATCGCTTCATACATTGGGCACCGGAAAAAGATCGTGGTCATTCGGGACGGCTACGATCTGAGCAAGTTCGACAACAATATTTCCCAAAAAGAGGCCAGGAAGCGACTTGGATGGCCCAAGGATAGACAAATATTCGGTTTCGTTGGAAGGCTTGTTCCCGTTAAGAACGTGGACGGCTTTATCCAATTTTGTGCCAAATATTATAAATATTACCGTTACTGGTTTGTCGTTGTAGGAGACGGACCGGACCGCGAAAAGATTCCCGATTGGATCCATTGGGAGCCTTGGCGAGATGACATCGAGCTTGTTTACAAGGCGATTAACGCCCTTGTGCTGACATCCCGAAACGAGGGGGTCCCGGCCACCATTGTCGAGGCTAAGCTGAGCGGTTGCCCGGTTCTTTGGAGGCCTCCCGTTGGCGGTGTTAATGACGTTCTGGATCTGTCGAACATTGAGACCTTACAACTTCATAGCGCAGATGGCCTCAGGTCCGAGACGATGAAACTCTACCGGGAGTGTATGGCATGAAGATTCTTGTCACAGGCGGCGCCGGCTTCATTGGAAGCCACTTGGTTGAGGCCTTGATGGCGCGAGGGGACCATGTGACCGTTCTTGACGACTATTCCACCGGCAAGTGGCCCTTTGGATCCAAAATCGTCAAAGGAGGCATCCTTGACTCGGTGCTTGTTGGCGAGATTATGGATGAATGCGACCAGGTTTATCATCTGGCTGCCGTTGTCGGCGTGAGCAACGTCTACACGGATCCGCTAAAAACCCTGGATACGAACATTCTTGGCACGGATAGCGTTTTGAAAAACGCCGCCATTAGGGCAAAGAAAGTGCTTTTTGCTTCATCGTCCGAAGTGTACGGGGACTCAGGGTGTCAGGAGTGCATAGAGTGGGCCACGTCGAGGGTCCATCCGGTTACGGAAAACTACCGTTCCGTGTACGGCTTGAGCAAGCTGGCCGGGGAGCACATTGCTTTTGCTCTTCATGCCCAACTCGGCCTGCAGGTCGTTGTCGCGCGTCTTTTCAACACTATCGGCCCCAGGCAATTGTCAAAATATGGCATGGTCGTTCCCGGGTTCGTGTCCCAGGCCCTTTCCGGTGAGACGATCACTGTTTATGGAGAGGGTGACCAAAAGCGCACGTTCATAGACGTGAGAGATATGGTTTCCGCACTTATGGCCCTTATGGATACCCAAACGGCTGTGGGCGAGGTTTTTAATGTCGGCGGGACACGGCGAATCTCAATCCTGGACCTGGCGAACATGGTCAGGAAAATCGCGGGGTCAAGCTCTCCCGTTCAGATCGTGGATTTTCCTTATGGTGACAGATTCGGAGATAACCATCGGGGATCTCCGAATACAGACAAGATCAAGAAGTTCATTGAATTTCAACCGAAGATCACATTGGAGGAATCGATTCGTGATGTTGTGGCTTTCTTTCGCAATCAGCCTATTAGCCACCCGGCTCTTGAGCGAGTTCAGTTGTCGAGCAACTAAGATTTCACAGGGAGGTGGGCTTGCGATTGCCCTGGCTGTTGTGGTGCTCCTGTTTTTTACAGAATGGACGCTTGCTTGCCTTTTGCTTTTGGCATGGGTCCTTGGCGCCACTGACGATATCTGTAATCTGAAGCCCATAAAAAAGATCATCCCGGAACTCTTAATCGCCAGCTTTTTAATCATGTTTGGATACCGGCTTCATTGGACCCAGAATGTTTGCATGGACGTTGGCCTCACTATTTTCTGGATCGTGGGCATGATGAACGCCCTGAATTTGAGCGACAACATGGACGGCCTGGCCGCAGGTTTGGGAATTATTGCCGGAGGGTTTTTTTACTCAATTACCGGGGATGTTTTGGCACTGATGCTTTGCGGAGCCCTGGCCGGGTTTCTTTTGTTCAACTATCAACCCGCGAGTATTTACATGGGGGATAGCGGCAGCCTGCTTGTCGGGCTAATTTTAGCCCTTTTGCCCATGCGATCATCTGTTTCCATTGCGCCCGTTGTGACCATGCTCATTCTTGCGGTGCCACTTTTTGATACGTCCATGGTCACGGTGACTCGCGCTTTTCGCAAAAGGCCCCCGTGGAAGGGTGGCCGGGACCATGTGTCTCATCTTTTGGCACGGCAGCTTTTCGGGAAAAGACAAGCCGTGATTTTTCTGTATTTTGTGGCGGCGATTTGCGGAATTGGAGGAATGTCGATTCATGGGTAGAACGGCAACATCGCACCGGAGTCTTGCAAAAAAGCGTAGTGTAGATCTGTCCGGCTATCAGAAATTTTGGCCGATGCGCCAACAGCGGGCCGGAGTCAATGACAATGCCAAGATTGTGACCGAGGAGGTCAAGGTTCACAAGTGCATGGAGTGCGGCGCGGAGACAGACGCCCTTGGGGACTACGGCGGGGAACCCGACCTGTCAAAGTGTACGAGGGAGTGCCGGGCGCATACGAAGAGTACGCGGGCCGCGTCCAGGGTAACGGATAGTTATCGGGATCGTTACAATTGGGTCAACTGGAGAAACTGATGATCATACTCACTCTCTACGCAGCGATCATCTTGACGGTTCTGGGCCTCTACAGGAAGTCCTACATGATGTATGAGTGTCCCAAGGAGACGGCCCTGATCCTGTGCGCGGGCCTGGGAGCTGCGTGGTCTGTTTGGGCTGGCCTTGATGTGACTCCCCTGCCCTGCCAGTTAGCTATTGTCTATCTGCTGTACGCCTGCGCTTCTATCACCTGGACGGCCAATAAGCGCATAGCCGTAGAGGGGTTGTTCCAGAAGGCCTCGTTTGTTTTCTTCTTTCTGGTGGCATACAACGCGAAGCCTCCTTTTGACGCACTGACATCAAAGGTGATCGCGCTTGCTGTTGGCGTCTCGGCTTTTTGGGGATTTTATCGATGGTTCAGGCCTCACCCGGAGATGGCCAAGCGATACACAAAATCCAGGAAGGCCTACGGATCAATGGGAAATGCCTGGAAGGCCGGGGCGGTGTATCTGCCCGGACTGTTCGTGGCTTTACATATTATGGGCTCTTTAAGTTGGGGTTGGGAAATGATCGCAGTCCTGGTTGTGGCAGGACTTGCTTTTCTCGGCGTACTTCACTCTAAATCTCGATCTGCATACGTGGGGTTTTTGGCGGCATGTCTATACTTGGCTTTTTAGAAAAATACTACTATCGGCAACCGGCAGAACCGTGCAGTCGGTGTCGCGGTTCCGGTATCATCGGCCAAAAGCAGGAAGGCGGGCAGATGAAGGGCTCTGAGTGCCCTAAATGCGAGGGGAAGGCCAAGTTCATTACTGGCCCGGGGCCTGTGAAACCTGGACTTTTTGCCAGCAACACCGCGATCCAGAGGGTGAAGTTCTTGATAGCCGCCCGGAAGATGATCAAAAGCCGCCCTTTTTTCGGCCATGGCATCAACTCGTGGCCGCTGCTTTGGCCGAGGGTCGCCGCTGAACTCGACCAGGAGACGGACGGCAAATACCTGGATCCGGATTATTTCCCGGCGCCCGTGGCCGAAAGAACTCATAACGATTGGGCCGAAGAGCTTGTTGAGTTGGGCATTGTTGGTTTTGGACTTTGCTTTATGATCTTTGCCATGGCTCTTTGGAATTGCACCGAGCCATTTCTTGGAGCTGCCCTTGTTTCTAGCCTGGCGGTTGCCCTGACAACGTATCCCATGCGAGATGCCGCGCCCGGACTGTTTATGTGGGTGATAGCGGGGTTGATATGTTCCTAGTCAAGATTGGCATAACCGTGATGCTTCTGGTCTTTACGATCTATGGGATGGCGCCTTTCTTGGCCTCCATTTATGCCTATAAGCAGCACAAAAACTATGATGACATTAAGTCCCTTGAGCGGGCTGTCCGGTTTCATCCCAACGGCATTTACCTGTATATGGCCGCGCAATATCACGATTCGAAAGGCAATCACTTTCAGGCATTGCGCTACATGGAAGAGGCGGCCGCAAGGTATGACGGCATGGGCAGGATTTATCATGTCCTGAACGGCCTGGCGACGCTGAAAATCAAGGTCGGCAGCATACACGAAGCGCGAACATTGTTTGATCAGTCGCTGTTTTTCATGCCTTATGACTGGCAAAACAGGCAGGCGATCAATGGACTAGAACAGATTAACAAACTTATGAAACAAGCGATCAAGGTGTAGGTCGATGCCTAGTGTCAGTCAGAATCAGCAGCAGAGGGACTTAAAAAAATGAGCAAAGAGGATCTTAGGCACTTGGCCGAGACGAAGCATGAGGGCCTGCCCGAAAAAAAGCGAAAGATTCGAGTGGTCAAAACCCCAACGGGCGCTATCAAAAAAAAGTCCTTTGACAAGGTGAAGTAATGCCTATTCAAGTATCAGACCCGCGCGACGAGGTATTTAACAGAATACGAGAGATTATGTCTCGTCCCGCAACGCATGTAATAGATCGGCAAGAGCGTTTCGAGCGCGAAGAGGCGGCAGATGCCTATGCCGGCGAAAACGAGAAGCATTTTGCGGACTATGCCAGGGATTGCATAGAACAGTCCCGGAAAGCCATGCATGAGGTGCGGCGAATCCAGTCCGTTCTCTACGATATGTATCTGGAAAAAGAGCCCTCTTTTTATGCCGACAAGGAGGATTGGCAGAACAGGATTGTAGTTCCAAAACCTTTCGGGGCCGTCCAGTTCGGCATGGCCGCCGTGAAAAAGGCTTTTCAGCCACGGTTCTTATCCATCGATAACTATACCAATAAGGCCAGCGCCGAGTTCTGGGAAAAGCTCATGACGTTTCAGCACAACGAGCAGCATGCCAGATTCCGGCAGGTCTTTACCATCGCCAGCGGCATGGGCCTGGCCATAGGCCACAGCCTTGAGATGATTCCCAGATGGGTCAAGGGCAAGGGCCTGCAATATACGCTGGTAGAACCCTGGAAGATTGACCGGGATCCTGACGCTATAACAATGGATCCGCAGTCGGGTATGTTCTGGATTCATTCCGAGTGGGTTGACTATTTCGTACTGAAAGAAGGCGAGAAAAAGGGCATTTATCACGATGTTGACCGGGCAAAAGATCATGGCGGCTCAAGCATAGCCAATGATGGCCTTACGAAGGAAGAACTGAAGCTCAAGCGCGGTTATATTCACCAGAAATCAAAATTCAGGAAACTCATCTTCACTTCCGAGTTTTGGGGCACGGTGCTTGATCCCAGGGGAGAAGTATTGCTTCCCAATGGTTACTACACGGTTGCTGCAGGCCTTCATGTCATAAAGAAGCCGCGAATGACCGGCTTTCACAATATCCGGTGGCCCGGCATGAGTTTTTCGCCCTTGCCTGATTTTCTCAGGTTCGGCGGGCGCGGGTTGCTCGAAGGTGTCAAGTCTCTCTGGGAATATATGTGCAACATGATGTGCCTCCATGCGGATTATCAAACCTGGATCGTCAATCCGGAAACGGAAATCAATGTCGACGCCCTGGTGGATCCGACCGATGTTGAGCGGTGGCCGGGAAAAACCTACTTGACGAAAAACACCTTGAGCGGAAACCAGGTCGTAAGAACAACAGATCGCAGGTTTATCACCAATGATATCCTACCGAACCTTGCCTATGCCGATCAGAATTTTCAGCGGGGCACGTTCATAAACGATGCCATTCAGGGCTTGCCCGGATACCGCAAGGATATGACATGGCGGGAAAGCCAGATGCTGCTTGAGCAGGCCCTCGGGGTATTTGGTCTTATCGGAGAAAATAGCGAGTGGGGAGCTGTAGACTCTCTTAAGGCCTCGGCAGATGTTGTAAGGGCAAATATCAGCATCCAGGAATTGCGTGAGGTCTTTGGCAAGGAAGCCGATCAGTTCATCGACCTGGAGTCTCCGACCGGAACCGGTCTGAGCCTGCCTGTGCTGGACGGGAGTTTTCATATTTCGGGCCTTTCGACGATTGCCAAGGAGGCAGAGACGATAAAGGCTATTGCCGAACAGTTTGCCCCCATGGCGGAGAGGCCTCCATGGGCCAAGTATATGAATCCGTACCAGATCCTGAAGGCCCTGGAAGAGCGCACCAACGTCAAGGATGAAGGCTTTTGCGTAGAGCCGGAAATGGCGAAGAAAATAGACAACATGATCCGTATGATGAACATTCAGCTTGAATTTTTCAAAGAGCACGGAATGCTTGAGTCAGGAGAGGAACCAAAGAATGAGTCCGGAAGGTCACAACCTAAGCCACGGGCATAGTCAGGATATTGTTTCGGGTTGTTTGCAGGAAGATCCGGTTGAGGATACGGCGGCCAAAGAAAAGTTGGCAATGGAACAAAAGAAACTTACTCAGCACGAGACAGACATTGCGGCCCTCAGGGGGAAAGAGGGGGAACAACTCTTTGGTTTACTGGAAAAAGCATGGATTGATCGACTGGACGAACTGGCGGCCGCAGATCCTACTTGTCAGGCTTTATCACGAATAGCAGATGGTATGAGTTCCAAATTGGTGGTTGCCAGGGTAGTACGAAAACGTATTGAGACCTTGAAAAACCAGGTGAATAGGCCGTGGACCGAAGACTAAAAGAACAATTTGACCTTGCTGTAGGACATTTTTGGTCTTATGTGGAAAGGTGTGGTGAGCAGGTCTTCACTGGCAAGTGTGTTATGACCCTGAATTTCAAGTTCGGAGGTCTGGGTCACCCGAATTTTGAGGAGCACGAGGTAAAAACCTTTGACGAAATGAAGCGTGACGAAGTTAAGAAATTTTCTGAAATAATACAAGCTAAGTAAGTTGTAGGCTAAGGGACAGGCTTAGAACAAGGGCACCCGGCGTTTACAGGTCAATGTTCATGAATAATGAACGTGATTTGTCGCCGGGTTTTTTATTGGGGAAAACCATCAAGTCAATCCCTCCGAGAGGAAGAATATCCCCGGTGCGGATTGCGGGAGGAAATCATGACAATAGAAGCTGAAGGCAAGAAACCCGAGATCACAAACGATTCTGTCTCTGATGCGCTGGGCGCTGCTGATCGTCAATTCGACGGCAAGCCCACAAGCGATGAGGCTGGCGCGGACGCGCTCCTTTCCGGTCATCCGGCCGAGGATGCATCGCTTACGCCTGATGAGGAGACACCGGGCCAGGGTGAAGGTGCCGGGGGCAAACCAAAAGAGACCCCTCCGGGAGAAAAACCCGGAGAGGAAGAGCCGAAGTTCACTCCCAGGTTCAAGGATCAAGAAGAAGCCGAGGGAAAGCTGACCGAGCAAGAGCAGGCGGTTGGCAGGCTGGCCACTGACCTGGAAGAAACCAAATCCCTTCTTCTAAGGGCGCTCGCCAATCAATCGGGGCAACCCGCTGGTCAACCGGCATCGGAAACGATTCCTCCCGAAAAGGACTTTGTAAAGACGCGGCGGAGGGAGGCCATGAGCGATGTGGAGGCGCTTGATCCGGATGAGGAAGACTACAAGGACAAGGTTGCGGATGCTCAGGCCAAGGCGGACAAGGACATTCAGGATCATTATCACAAACAGCTCAAAGCGGAGGTTGCCGCCGAGCAAACCGATGGAGACAGTAAGGCAGCGGTTCAGGTCCAGATCAGCGAGGCCATGAAAGAGGCAGGTCTTGACCCGGTTACGGATTCTCCGGATAGCGGGATGTTTTCCCATTATTCGAATCGCTTTCAGGTGGTCGGAACGCAGTTGATCGATACGACTACGAAACTGCCCGTTTCGACCCAGGATGCGATCAACAAAACCGTGGGAATGGTTAAAACCTACAAACTCAACGCCCTGGAAGAATACAAGGTGACAGAGGCTCAGCGCAAGGCCGAGGAAAAGCAGGACGGAGATCAACCTCTTGGCCGTGGCTCTGCCGTACCCGGTGGTAGTCCCGGACAGAGCGGCGATCCCAAGGATGATTCCGAGAAAAAGTGGGACAAGCCTATGTCGCTGAGAGCTGTTGTTGGCAACGTCGAAGCCGCCAGGGTCATATAACTAACAAGGAGGAACCAACATGGCTACTACGTGGACATTTGACGCGCCATCAGGAATCTATAAAAATCACTACATTTCCAACAAGTTACTCCATGTAGCGGTTGAAGAGATGAAGATGGTGCCGTTTACATCACCTATCAACGATTTTGGCAAGGGTAAGGGCGAGTCGGTCACGCTCATGCACATCAAGCACGTTGACGAGCCGACGACAGCCGAGCTTTCGGAAACAACCAGAATCCCCATCGATACGGTTGAGATGGGCTCAAGGCAGATCACGCTTGTTGAGATGGGCCGTGGTATCGAGCATTCCCATTTGTTTGAGCTGCTTTCCAAGTTCGATATCGTGAACGAAATTCAGAAGGCTCTCAAGCTGCAAATGGAAAGGGTTATGGACACGGCAGCCGCTGCTGCCTTTAAGCACACGGATGTCAAGGTAATCTTCATTCCTACCAGTCTGACTGGTGGGACCTGGGACACCGATGGTACTCCGAGCACCGCCGCCGCGAACAACCTTAGTTTCGATCACATGGGCGTTATCTCCGACTATATGGTTGGGGACCTGCACGTTCCATTTTACGAGAGCGACAATTACGTGGGCTGCTTCGCCCGAAAGGCTCTTCGGGGCTTGAAGGGCGATCCCCTTTGGCAGGCGGTTCATATGTACCTAAAAAAGGGCGAGCTTTTCTTCAAGGGCGAAGTCGGCATGGCAGAAAATATTCGATGCGTTCAGGTCAACCGGGAAAACGCTTTGTCCAATTCCATCGGTACGGGCTCCATTACCGGCGAGGGTGTGGTCTTTGGCGACGAGGGAGTTGCCCGCGTTGAGGCCGAGGCCCCGCATTTGAGACTTGATCCGAACTACCAGGGAGATTTCGGGCGCACAAAAGCAGTTGCCTGGTATGGCGTGATAAAATTCGCGCCCTTCTGGGCGACGGCTACCGACGGGGAAGCAAAGATAATTCGCATTGCAAGTTCTTAGCTAGTATGGGGTATTGAACAAACAATGCTAAGCCATCAGCTACATAATGATTTGACAAGCCCTGATATTGCTGGTATGCTTGTTCATAATTTCCTTCAAGGAGGTAATATTATGAACGAGAAAAAACCGAATTATCAGGGAGTTTGTGGTTGGTGCGGCAAGAAGTTTGAACGATACATTCCACCTTCTAGCTTGGCGAAAGGTACGAAACGATATTGTTCACCTTCTTGTAAAAGTAAAGACCAACAGAAAGATCGTAAGTTAACCTTAGCAGACAAAGCCCGCCTTTGTGAGCATTGCAAGAAACAATTTGTTTACGGAGGCAGTCACAAACATCAACGTTTTTGTTCCTTGGAATGTGCAAATGCTCTTGCTGTTGTTCAGGGAAAACGGAACGACAGACATCTTACGTGTAAACAATGTAGGAAGTCGTTTATCCGGAACCTGACCGACAAAGAGCTTGCCAAGAGTAAAGGGCAATTTTGTTCAAGTGAATGCCATGACGACTCGGTTAGGAAAAAGCAAAAACATTGTGAACGTTGTGGCAAGCGGTTAGGAGGGCGCAATAGCGGCAAGCGATTTTGTTCTCGCGAATGCGCTGGCATGGTTTTACGGAAAAAGGATGGTGAGAAATATGTCACTAGCGAGGGCTATGTTCTTGTTTATGCTTCTGACCATCCCGCTGCAATTAATCGAAGAGTG
Organism: Deltaproteobacteria bacterium; assembly: GCA_030667105.1. Next base: position 13,582 of record DAOUWN010000001.1, on the reverse strand, counting down.
CAGGAACACCGTCTTGTCATGGAGCAACTTCTTGGCCGCTATCTTCACCCATGGGAAACAGTCCATCACAAAAACACAAAACGGGGTGATAATGATCCCGAGAATCTTGAACTGTGGATTCAAAAAGGTCACCCAACCGGCAAGAGACTCGCCGATATTTACACTAAGGACATTGAGCGACTTGCCTTGGAGAATTACAAACTCAAACAGCGTTTTGAACGCTTAGCAGAGGGAGGAACTAACCATGTATAACATTCAAGGTCCATTTACCCTGCCCGCAAACATTTCCGCCGGTGCAGGCCAGGGCGTAAAGGGCATCGACTTGACCGATACTGCCGGCGACGTGGCCTGGTTCGCCATTCCGTTCAAGTGCGAGTTTTACAGGGCGGCCTGCCTGATAAGATCGAATGTCACCGGGGCCACCGCAGTCAAGGGTCATCTCAAATTCGACCACCGGCCGACAGCGGGCTCGGATGTCTCACGGACTGATGGCGATTGCGGTAACTTTGTGCTCTATGGCATCGGTTCGGGCAGCTACGTTTACTTCGACCTGGCCTCTGGGTCCAGCGCCATCACCTTCAATGAGGGCGATGAGGTTGTTGTGCAGCTTGCCGTTGTGGCGTCTGCCGGGGTTGTGCAGCCGGTTCTTCTGGTCAACTACGTTCCCGAGGTACCCGGCAATAACACTAATATGGTGGCTGCGACCATCGGATAACATCATTATTGACCTTAACGGAGGGGGGCATACCCCCCTCTTCTGAAAAGACAAGGAGAATATTGCCATGGCTTTTTTCGCAAGTTCAAATGTGACGATCACGATGAATAATCGTGACAGATACGCAATTCAAAAGCTGCGTTGCGCGAAGGCCAATATCTCATTTGGTGATGGGTCTCTCGCTTATTGCAGCGGGGGCGTTCCGCTTCCCGGAATCGGCAACTTCGGGTTCAGCAAAGAACTCAAGTTGATGGTTATCCAGCAGCCGCACAAGCCTGGCGAGGGAAGCAGCTATGAGGTTCGTTATGATCAGGACAACCACAAGGTTGTCTTGCTGCAGCCATACAGTACGCCAATAAGCGGATCTGCGATGGCTCATCCTTTGGTGCAGCTTATCAGCGGATCAACGCCGACCGTCAATGTGGATGTGATGGTCTATGGAGAATAAACCTTAAGACCTTTTTTGATTGAACCAAGACACGGGAGGATACAAACCATGCAAGTATTGAAACGAACGGTTAGGGGAAAAGACGGGCCTGAGCTTCTGAATGTTCGTGTCGTAAGGATATGGTCTGACGCCAGCGGCATTCAGATCGGATTGACTCCGGAAGGGGACTACATAAGCCTTGACGGCAAGCCGATAGAAGACCCGAAATATTTCAGCAAAATGCCGGATGAAGAAAAGCGAATGGCCGAGAAATGGTGGAGAGGGTACCAGGATCGGAAAGAGGCCGAAGCTAAGGGCTTGATCGTGTCGGAAGAGGAAAAGGCCAAAGAGCCCAAAGCCGATGGTCCTAGCCAGATTGCCATGGTGACTGCCGTGCTGGATGTTATGCGAAAACAGCAGTCCGAGTTCCTGGTTTCTCTCGGCGCTATGCTTCAGGGCGGCACTCAAGCCACTGAGGTGCCCATGATGCGGCCGCTCTATAGTCGCGCCAAGGGCAATGCGATCAATCACACCAACCCGAAGGACTGGCCGGCTTTCGGTTTTGAAGAGCAGCCCGACTGGTGGGGTCCGGAGGCCGAGATCGAGCTTAAGATAGACGGGCAGCAATTTACCTTCAGGCGCTATTTCGTTCCCGATGTCCGTTCCGATGAACAGTTTGAGCTGAAGCCGGACGCGGATGTTTCTTTTACCGATCCATCGGAATCGTTATCTGGGGAAGGTGCATAATGGCAATCAGAAGGTGCCCCCGCTGTGGATTAATTTTTTCCGAGGATCCCAGGATCCACGGAGATAAGTGCCCGCGTTGCGGACGTAAAATGACGTAGAGGGGAAAAATCATGAAGCTCATTGATATGCTGATCCCTAAGAAAACCAAGAAGCAGCTTGAGGCCGAGGCAAAGGAAAGTCCAGTTACTTCGTCTGAGTATGAGCAGGACCGCTACCCTTACGGCCTTGAGTTGACTCTTGATAAACGGGAGATCGATAAACTCAACCTTGGGAGTTTTCAGGCCGGAACCATGGTCAGTATCGAGGGCATGGGGAAGGTAACGAGGGTTAATATTACGGACAAGGGAAAGGAACGGACTCGGCACAGCATCTCCATTCAGGTTCAGAAGGTCGGGATTACTCCGAAAGAGACTCCAAAGGCGTCTTCGTTCAACGATGTCGTGAACAAAGTATCGGAGAGCCGACGCGCATAGAAGGAGGCCAGTATGGACGGCAAGACTATGAAACAGGTCTTGATCGGCATCCTCAACGAGCTGACAGACTCTTCTTTCCTGACCGATTTTTTCACCTGCGAGATGCTGGATGCCGCTGCGAGCGATTTTGTCCGGGAAACGAAGGGGATTGCCAAGACCGCGACTATTACCACCGATACCGATCAGCAGGAATATAATCTTCCCCCAGGCTTTATTGAGTGCGCTGCCCGTGATTCGAAAAAGCGCAGCATGGCCAGATATTATGACAATGTGAATAGTATCTACTATTGGCCGTATCTCAAGAGCTATGATTATCTGTGGCAGGCGAACCGGGCCAATCTGACCGGGAGTCGGAACGCTCCGGATTATTTCTCCATTACGGATGCGACTCTTCAGGCGCAGATATCGACCAATGCCATAAGCAGTAGCGCCCTGGCCGGAGAAGAAGTCCGGGTTGTCGGCTCGAACGGCGTCTTTGAGAATGTTCATGCGAGAGCCAGGGTTCACGATGTAGACAACAGCACTTACGGCATTGTCCTTGAGGTCGAGAGTTCCAGCAGTCTCAAGGTAGCCTTGTTTGACTCCCTTGGCGCTGCGGCCACGGCCCAGATAAGCGGTAGCGTCGTCATCGTTCAGCCGGAGTTTGAAAAGAAGATCGTGCTCAGCGATCCGTCAGAGACTGCCGGGCACACCATTGTCCTTCCATATTACGGTCTTCAGGACCCGGTTTACAGTTCCTACCGGGTTTGGCCTTTCAAGCCGAGCGCCTGCCACGGAATCATCAAGAAAGCCGCTTTTAACTACAAATATCGAGACGAAGAGCCGAATTTCGGTGACAGGTTCTATCTTGATTATACTCGGGAGGTCAACCAGACCAAGCGGGATATAGCAAAGCAGGTGCTTCAGGGGCTGTCTGGCAGGGGGTATAGTTAGAATGGCACGAGTTGAAGACAACAAGAAACTTATCCCCAAAGAGATCCCATTGAACAAAAAGCTGGTGACTGCGCTGGACCCGGCTCTTGTGGGGGACAATTTTCAATCCTTGAAGAACATGCGTCCTACGCCCGGGCATATCAAGGCGATAGACGGCATGACCAAGATAAACGCAACTGCATTATCCGGTTATCTGAAATGCCGGAACGGGTTTCACTTTGAGAAGAAACAACCTGCCGAAAACCATGTGCTGGTTCAGGCTTATAATACCGGTTTGACCGCGTCTCAAGTTCTTCAGAACGAAACAGCTATCCCAAACCAAGGTGATTTTTCGGGCACAGCACTCCATACCGATGCTTCCGGGGCCGGGCGTGGCAGGTTCAGTAGTGCGCCAAGGGGTTGTGTCGGCTACTGCAATGGCGAAGAGTCCATGATTTGGTCTGGAGATGAGGGGGAGGCTTCTTCATTCATTACCGCTACAGCCGCTATCACGAACACGATTACCAACCCCATGGAACATACCGAGCAGGTAAGAAATAACATAAATTCCATAAAGGAATCGGCGACTATAGGCGGCGGAAACGATGCTAACGCAAAAGTTCTATTGCATTTTAATGGTGTTGGGGGCGGCACGACATTTACAGACGACGGGGTAACGGGTCACACTTTCACCGCAGTCGATGATGCGCAACTTAGGCTTACACACAAATTTCCCAGCGCATCATGCTATTTTGATGGAAGCAGCGATTGCATTACCGCCCCCGATCATGCCGATTGGACGCCGAGTGGTAATACCTGTATAGATTTTTGGTGGAAGCATAACAATGCGGCTGGCGGCGGCTGGGTTGACGGCCTGTTTATGCACAGGCAGGATGATAACAATGCTTATCAGCTTGTCTATACCGATAATGTTGGTGGCACGGCCAACGAATTATCTTTTGAGGTCAAGTCTGCCGGCAATACAATTATTGACGTGACCGTAAATCCTTATAACGGTCTTGATGAGCCAAACATCTGGTATCACATAGCTGTTGAACGTGTGGTTAATACCTGGAGCTTATATGTTGATGGCGTTGCGGTTGCTGTAGAGGTTAATGGCGCTTCTGTGCCAAACTTTGACGATACCGCTGCAGACGGTAAGTTTTATATCGGCAGAAGCTTACTTGCCACAACCAACGGCTACATAGACGAGTTCCGTCTTTCGAACGCTGCTCGATACAATGGCAACTTCACGCCGTCGACAAGAGCTTATAGGTCGGCAGGCACTTATTGGTTGGTGGGAAACGACAAGCCACTTCAAGGCGTTAAATACTATGTCAAGAATGCCAACATTATATCCGGCACGATGACATGCAAGGAATGGAATGGGGCCGCTTGGGATACTCTCACGATTACGGATAACACGGCAACCGGGGGGGTGCCATTAGCTAAAACAGGCACCGTAACCTGGAGTTCAACCGAAGATACCTCCAAGATGAAATATCTCCAGGGTATGCTCTTATATTGGTATCAATTCTATATCGGAGCTGCCACTGCAAATGCAGATATATATTACACAACGGTTGATGCACCGTTTCAAAAACTTCGGGATCTCTGGGATGGAATTGACAGGGAACTCATATCTTTTCAATGGTGGGATAACTCGGGAAACGTCTATAATGATTTAACGCTGAACGTCTTTGGGAACGAATATATTTCAACCAATAGCGGCACGTATGCCGATCTGAACGCGCTGGCAGCCACCGTTGATGCCCTGTACGTAGGATTTGCCGAGCGCACAACTGCCATCAGCCTCAATATCGTATCCGGCAAGCAGAATACGACTGCCGCTACGACCGCAACTGTCTATTATTGGAACGGCTCGGCCTGGACAAGCGTGGGCACGATAGTAGATGGCACATCCGAAAATAGTATTTCATTGGCTCAAACCGGCGTTATTAGCTGGTCTGCGCCTAACAGGGAAGAAGAGTTCAGGACTGAGATAGGTAACTCACCGTCTCTCTATTATTACAAGATAGTATTCAACCAGACCTTCCCGGCAAACCTGCCATGGCTTTATTACATTTCCGGTATTCCTGCCCAGAAGGAAATCCAGGGCTACAACTTCCCGTTCATGTCCCATGATAGAAATTGGTTATGTGGGCAAAAAGCCGCTAGGAAAAATAGTGCGCTTTGCTCTACTACTGGCTCTACCGTATGTTTTAACGGCGAAGATTCGATGGAGTTTGAGTTTGGCGACGATGCAGACCTGACCGCCGCCGCCAATCTGTTCAGCCAGTTCGGTTCTTCACTTTATAATATCAACATTTTCTGCAAGGCCAACGAATCTTGGGTGCTTTCAGGAAACGGGCCGGAGGATTGGGTAAAATACAGGCTTTCGGAGAATGTAGGCTGTCCGGCACCCTTGACCATGGACGTAGTAGACCTACCGATTGAAGTTGCACAGGGCGGAAACCGATCTCTTGCAATCTGGCAGGGCGCGAACGGTATCTATATGAGCGACGGACGGGCACCTGTCCCGATACACGGCAGCATCGAAAACTACTTTGACAAGAGCAAGAGCGAGTGCATCAGGGCAAGCAAGATAGGTGATTCTGACGGTTGGATAGACCACGAAAAGCTGGAATACCACTGGCTGTTTGCAAGCGGGGCATCCGCGACAACCCTGAACAAAGAATGGGTATTTAGTATCAGGGAACAAAAGTGGTTCGAGATAGATCGTGGAACCGGCAAGCGTCTCCAGTGTGCTTTTGGGGTAAAGGACACGGATGGAAATACCTACACATACGGCTGCATTGACACCGGGTACATGGAACGCCTGGAGAACGGGAATGATTTTGATGGCGGCGATATCGACTGTGAATTTCAGTTTGGCGATATGGCACTGCATGAGGGTAAGATTTCCTATGAGACTCGGTTACGCAACATTCGGCTGATAGCCACAGCCCAAAACTCAAATGGCGGAAGCGTGACATGCACTCATTATGGCGACTCTAAGGCAACAGGCACGGCCATGACAATGGTTCAGACTAATTCGGGATACAGGCTGGTAAACACGCCCAAAAGCGATAGCCTGGGGCCGCATGTGTTTCATTCCTTGAAATTTCAACTGACGCGGGCAAGTGGGGACGTGCGCTTTGAACCGCTTTTCGTGATAGCAATGTATAAGATAAGCAGGATTGACACGACTTAAGGGGGTGGGTCCGATGGCAGAAGCAGCGTTGGGCTACGATTCAGGAGTTCAGAGGAGCATAGCGAATCTTTACAGAAGGCTAAGGGCAACCAGGGGTTTTGTTCCGCCTGGTGCGGAGCACGAGGCGCACAGGGGGGCTTTGTCCGCCAAATACGGGCCATGGCTCAGGATGGTGGAGGCGGGCGAGGACAGGAAGGTACGTGAAGATGCCCTTGAGTTGAGCAAGGCTCAATTCGCATTTGGCAAGGGAGAGTCTATACAGAACAGGGCCGAGAGAGAAGAGGCCAGGAAGGTAGCGGATCGGGCCGCCACGATCTCGGGTGTAACCGATATCGGCACTACGGCCGCCCTGGTAGAATACGCCACTAAAGGCGAGAAGGGTGGCGGCTGGATAAGCAAGGGTGCAAGGGCCGTGTGGCCTGGGGGCGGTGAGACTACACCTGCTGTGACACCTACTACGCCTGCCGTGAGTGGAGCGCCAGTAGTTGAAGGGGCTCAGGCTTCGGTTGCCCCTGCGGTAGCTGGTCCTGTGGTAGCTGGCCCAACAACCTACGCAGCCGGGAGTGAAGCTGCCGCAGCAATGGCAGGCACTCAAACTGTGGGCGTTGGGGCTGGCGGTGAAGGTACATTAACAACCGTTGCCGGTACCGGGGAAGTCGGAGCAGGAGCTTATGCTGCACCTGCGGCAGCAGGTTATATGGCAGGTAAATACATCGGCAAAAGTGGTACTGGAAAAGATGTCGGCGAGTTTTTGATGGGTCAGCATGGTGGCGAACAGGAACATGCTGCGGTAACGGGTGGCTTGACAGGCGCGGCGGCTGGCGCGGCAATTGGTACATTTGTGATGCCAGGTATCGGAACTGGCGCAGGCGCAATCATCGGCGCGGTAGCCGGGGCCATTGGTGGCGGCTGCATCATCTTCCGCCACTTCTACGGCCTTCACTCAAGACAAGAACGATACGCCAAAACCTACTGTGCAAGGCACATGGACCCGCAAACTTATCTCGGCTACATCGAGGCAGGTTCAAAGGTAATAGATATGTGCAAGATGTATCCCGAGACAAAGAACATGGTCGAAAGCCTGCTGGTAAAACCTTTTCACGAATACATGCTCTATAAGCTGAAGGGCAAGAAAATACCGTACTGGAAAAAGAAGGTGGCCCGCCTGCTTCTAAGATGGTTCAAGTGGGAGGGCAGGCAAATCCAATATCCCGTGTTGCTGCATAGAAATTACGCGGCATGTTATCAAAATGCGGGAACGGGGGTGCAAAATGGCTAATTGGCTGGCCGATGTCGGCAGGGCGAATATACCGGGGAGGATGGGACAGGCAATTCAGCCCTTTGCCGCCCTTCAGGATATTGAGGTTTCGGGGCAAGAGCAGGAACTGAACGCTCTGAAATTGCAGGAAGAGAAAAAGCGCATTGCCCATGAAAGCGAAATAATAAACGTCGCCAATCATCCTATGATTCAAACGATGCCGGAAATGACAAAACAGAAATTCATAGAAAGTTTCGGCAAAGAGAATATGACCGGGCCGCGCAAGAATGTTTTGGCTACAATGGATCAATGGTTGAAGGGCAATCCTCTCATCATAAAGCAACTAAGAGAGACGGCCACTTTTGAACTAGATGAAGAAATTTCCAAGTTGACGAAGAAACAAACGACCCTTGGACAAGCGGGAAAGGAGTTGGAAGCTCAAAAGGTCGGCAACGAAATAAAGTTCCGTATTACGAACCAGAAAGAATATTTGACCAAGCTATATGCTGCGGAGGCTGCCGTTGAGCAGCAGATAAAGGTTGCCGAGGCGGCTCCCCCGACTACCCTGGAGGGCGTTCTTGCCAGGGGCGAGAAATTCACCCCGGAACAACAGAAAGCGTGGGATGCTAAAAATCAGAAAGAGACGGACAGGCTTTTGAGAGCCCAGGATGCGGCACTGGATAAGCAGATCCAGGCGATAGATGACGATATCAACCGGACAAATCTTGAAATAGCGAAGCTGGATCCTATGGTTGATGATCAATCGATTCCCAGGCTCAATGCCGAACTCGAACGGCTTCAAAACAGAAGGGCCGCGCTTTATCAAGGCAAGAAACACCTTGGCGTCAGCGTTCCCGAACAGTTCTTGCCGAAAGCGACTGCTCCCACATCAAAACAGCCTGCGGCTGTTGAAGCTCTTACTGCACTAGACAGTTTGCCGAAGGACCAACAACCAAAAACCTTTGCTGAATTATTGCAATTCGTGGAGACATTCACTGGCAAAAAACCAAAACAAACCTCAGAGCCCAAGCCGGTAAATGGCAAGGTTGTGAGCAAAAAAAGACCTATTCCCTTGTCTCAACAAAAAACAGGCTTGTCGCCTACGGAGATAGATAAACAACATTACCAGCGAGGTCGGAAGGTAAGGACTGGCGCAGCGGAAGCCTGGGGCCAGTTAAAGGCAGTTCGGCCTATCGAGAAACCACCAGGTTCTCCGTTTTCCAGGATGTTTCAATAAATGCCAGACAAACTCCAAATAACGGCAGACACTCCCTTATCCGAGCTTACCATCGATGACCTGAAAGCTATCTGGGACACGATGCAGGCCCAAAAAGTCCCCGAATCCAGGGGCTACCTGGACACGTTTGCCACCGGCTTAAAGCATGGGGTACGTGGTCTTCCCGAGGCTGCGGGCCGTGCCATGCAGTTTGTGGATAGACCTGGTGGCTTGCCATGGGGTGATTGGGGCCAAAGCCTTGTCGATGTTACCGAGAGGGCAAGGGAGGCGCACCCGGAGGAAAAGCGGGCAAGAGAACTGGAGACGTTATCCGAGTGGCATCCCAAGCGCATGGTTCGAGCGGCCGGCGAAATGATTCCCATGTCGGTATCGGCTATTGCACTCGGCGCACCCGTTGGGGCCGGGGTTGCCCTGGCCGCGCCCACTGCACCCTTGTGGGTTCCCACCATAGCCGCTGCCACTGCGGGCGGCGCTTTTTTCGGCGTGAGCGCAGCCGGGCAAGATTATGAGTTGGGGAAGCAGCAACTCAGTCAACAGGCGATTGCGGCCGGACAGGATCCGAATACGCCGGAGATTGCGGATCAGATCGAGCAAACCGCACGAAAGGCTGCCAACCAGACCGGGCTTATAGAGTTCATTGGCGAGTCGGTTTCAAACATTCCTGTTTTTGCCTGGATGAAGATCGGCAAACCAGCGATGAAGCAACCCCTGAAGCAGGTGTTGAAGGCTCCTACCTGGAAGGGCTTCATGAAGAACATGGCCACCTTGTTTGCTGCGGAAGTCAGCACGGAGGAAGGCCAGACCATCCTGCAAAATATCACCCTTAAAAAGCATGGGGTCCTGCCTGATCAGCCGTGGCATGAGGGGACCGGGGAGGCATTCGGGGCAACGATTATCCTGACTGCCTTTCTTGGCGGCGGGGCTCATAGCATATCGGAGGCCCAGAGACGATCCACGGTCAAGGCTCTTGAAAGTCGGAACGCGGACCCCAAGAAGCGGTTAAGGGCGGCCGGTACCGTGGCGGCCCAGATGAAAGCCGTGGATCCCGAGTTGGGAGAAGCATGGTTTGAAGAGGCTGCAAGCCTGATATCCAGGAAGCTCCCTATCTCCACCCAGCTTGAGCACTATGTTAAGAAGCCCGAGGAGATCAGGAAAGAGGGGGAGGGTAAGATTGAGCCGATGGCATCTCCCGGAGGGGCCGTCAAGGATATTGCCGAAGAGCTGACGCCTAAGCCTATGCCTGAGGACATACCCGGCGAGATCCCCGGTATATGGCCCAAGGCCCCGGCTCCGGAGCCCATGACTTCCGGGTTGTCCGGCGATGAACTTTCCCAGATGTCATTTGAGCACTTTCAGCCTCTTATGGGGGAAGTGAGCATCACCGAACCGCCCATGGCCGATCCCCTGGCAATCCAGAGAAAGGCCGAGGAACTCCTTGAAACTCAGCAGATCAAACTGCCCGGATTCACCGAGCGCGGTTTCACCATACAGCAGGAAACCGAGATGCAGGCCTTGAATGACGAAGAGGCCAAGATGGAGAGGCGCCTCGATAACCTGAACGCAGTTCCGATCAAGACCAAGAAGATCCGGCAGATGATCATAGAGGCGACGGATCGGCTTGAGCAGATCAAAACAAGGGGCAACGAGATCCAGCTTGAGCGTCTTCAGATGTTGCAGCAAGCGGTGCAGGCCAGGCAGGCCGAGGTGGTTCCGCCCGAGCCGGTGGCTCCGGAAGTTGTGCCCCCGCCAATCTCAGTTGAGGCTTCCGCACCCGTTGGTATGGAGACCGTCATCACTGAAGATCAACTCGATGACCTTTTTGACCAGATTGCGGCCGAGGAAGAGGTCGGGGAAGTTCCGGAAACGCCCACTACGCGAACGGAGGCAGGCCAGGAGGCCATATCTCCCGAAAAGGCAGGAGAACCTACGGGGAAAGTTGAGATCGTCGAAACTGGAGCCCCCGCGGCGCAAATAGGCGACAAGGGCAAGGTTGAGAAACGCAAAACGGAGAAAAAGGCGAAAGAGCCCTGGGAAATGATTCAGTCGGAAGCGTGGACGGCTGAACAAAAAATAGCAACGGGCAAACATGGCCCAGACCGTCCGGGCATCAAATGGTTGCAGTGGCATAAAGGACAGGTCCAACAAGCCCTCGCCTCCAAGAAGCCCGTCCCCCCCTCTGTCCTTGCCGAGTATCCTGAGTTGAAGGCTAAGCCCGAGAAGGCCGAAGCTCCAACACCAAAAAAGGAGAAGGGCAAAGCCGAAAAGAAAGTCGCTGTTGAGGAAAAGCCTGCAGAGCCCGAGATCAAGATCACCGGCCCAAAGAAGGCCAAAGAAGTCACAGTCGAGCTTCCCGAGGAAGAAGCCGAAGCCTTAAAGCCCGCCGAGCAGAAAAAATATCTCCTTGCCGAAATCGATAAGGCCATAGAGGCCGCTCCAGAAGAATCTGAAACAGTGGGCTTGCGATTTATTATCACCAAGCCCAGAGAGATTGTGAAGGAGTTTGCTGCCAAGCAAAGGCAGATAGAAAAAGAGGGTTATCGTGACATGCCTCCCGGTCGGGAGGCCGCAAAACAGTGGACGGAGGACAATGCAGAAAGCTACGAGGAAGAGCTGCAAGCTGCAATGCGCCGATATGTCAAGGCCAAGAGGGGCGGCTATGTCACCATTCACGTCCCCGGCGATGGCGAATTCAGGGTTTTCAATAACAAAACAAGCCTCAAGGAGTTCAAGGAATCTGCAAAAAGGTTTCCTGTCAAGGTCGATATCGCAACAGGTATTAGGCGAATATCTGGCAAGCCCACGGGCAAACGTCAGATAGGGCCTGTTGCTTATTATAATCTATACCAGCCGACAAAGAATAAACTGGCGGAGAGCCCTCCTAACCTGGTTGATGGTAAAGAGAACGCAACCCAGTTTTACAGGGATGGCTGGTTTTCCCAGGGGCACTATGCAATTAATCTCTCTCCCAAGCCGAAAACCAAACACCCCATGCTTTCCGGCACGAAGGCCCCGGACATTAAGGGTGCTATTCCGAAGGGAAAACTCAAGGCCGCCAAGATAATGGGCGAGCTTTACGATGGGATTGTAGATGAAAGAGCAACTCCGCTGGTTCATTTCAAAACCAAAGACGGCACGGAAATTTTTGCCCGGGCCGATTACGTGGATGTTGTCTTTACCCATTATCCGGATGCCAAGCCGTACATCAAAGACACGGAATCCCCTATAGTCTTCAAGATCAAAGAATCTCCTGTCGCTTGCGTAATGCCGATGCGGGGACCGGATTCCGGTATTGTCCTGCCTGACGAACTTCGCAAGAGATACGAAACCCTTTGGCCGGAAGAGGCAGAGATTGAGCCTAAAGGCGAGGTCAAACTTTCCGTCGAGAAATTCAAGGCCGAGAATTTCAATGATCGCCTTATCAAAGACGTTTTTCGAAGCGCCATGGAAGAGGTCTTGCCGAAAAGCCTGGCGAAAATGACCGACATTCGCGTTGCCGAAGTGATCAAGCTCAACAAGACGGCCCTTAAATCGCTTGAACTTCATGGCTGTTCTGAGCAAGAGGCCTTTGACATCATGGCCGGGAGGGGACCTGTCAGGGTTGCTGGAATGACTCAGTTTCTGGAAACAGGGGTCGGGTTTGTTCCTCTTGTTTCCTTTGCCTACGACCATGCCAGCTTTGGGACTGTCTATCACGAGGGATTCCACGTTGCCATGAAGATGGTCATGCCGGAGCATGCGGTTGATAGGGTTATCAAGCATTATGGGAACGAGGAAGAGGCTGCCAAGGCATTCGCGGACTTCGTACTCAAACAGAAAGGGGAGAGGGCCTTCAAGCATCCGACGTGGGTTCGGAGAGTCTGGGACCGGTTGATAGCTTTTTCCAAGGCCATTGTAAACGGCTTCAAGAAAAAGGGCCTTGATAATGTTGATGACGTGTTCCGGGCCTTAATGAACAAGGAATACGCAAGGCTTTCACGGGCCGAGGTGGCCGAGCGCATAGATCGCGCGGAGAAAGAAGCCAAGCTCGAAGTATCTGGCAAGAAGGAAGAGCCTTTTATTGGCAAGCCTGAACCTTCCGGCCCACCGCCTGCGATGCCCACGACGCCCGAAGAGGCAGACGCTGTAATTAAACAATATCACAGCGATTACATCAGCTCACAACCCGCCAAACAACGCCCATCGCTTACAGAAGCCGCGCACTCATTATACCAGCGCATGGTGGATCGCATTCATGGGATTGTGCGTAAAGAGAAAATGGCCAAGAAGGGTTTGCAGGCAGGCGATCTGTTGGAGCTATCCGATGCGCAATACGAAGCCCTTACGCCTCAGAACAAGCGTTATTATGATTACATCAAAGAGCGTCAAATATTGCCTCCGGGCGAAACCCCCGAGACGGCCATATCTTCCGTGTACGCTGCCAGCGCCATTGCAGGGAGCTACATCTCTCCCAAGCGCGGAACCGAAGACGCTATTATGTTCACCACCATGGAGGGCAATATCAAGAAGCTCTACGACAAGACCCTCGAGACCATCATAAAAGATCGGAACCAAGTAGATATCGAGGCTTATATGACCTCCGAGCGCGACATTGAACTTTCG